>CAYLVL010000218.1:0-5086 GCA_964387135.1 uncultured Planctomycetota bacterium | reverse complement strand
GCCGCTGATCGCCGCGTCGGAAACATTCACTTCGATTCTCGCGGGAAGGCCCTCGTGCGGCGCATGAAGCCGGAAAAGCGAGGGACGGGTCTCGTTCACGTATATCTCGAAGCTGGCGATCCTCTCGGACCATGCGATAGGGTGTCCGCCGGTTCGCCAGCTCAGCACGAATTCGTCCAGGTGCTTCAGAGCCTGTCCGGCGAAAAGCGCCCGGAAAGAAGCGGGCGCGGGCTCCAGGTCCGGGGCGAAATCCATGAATCCAGTGTACCGCGAATCGCACGGTCAGACAAAGAACCGCCTGCAATACCTGGCAATCAAAAGGTCAGGATTGGGATTCCGTCTGTCACTTGACCGTCACGCGACCGATGGCTGCTTTCAACTTCTCGACCTGTTTCTCCAGCTCGTCCATTTTGCTCCTGACCTCATCTGCATCCGACACCTCGGCGATTTTCTCGAGCTCGTACGCAATCGCCCGTACCCCTTCCGCCGCAATGCTCGCGGACGCGCCCTTGAGGGAGTGGGCGGCCAGCCTGAGAGCCTGCCTGTTATCCGATTCGAGGGCGTGGTGCAGATCGTCGATCTTGCGCGGCAGGTCCTGAAGAAAGATCTCAAGAATCTCCCCGAGCAATTGCTCATCGCCGCCGATCTGCTCCACGGCTTTCTCAAGATCGAGAATGCATGTCGGATCGCTGTCGATGGTTCCGTCCGGGACTTCTATCTTGTCCATTGTTTTGCTCCGTCCGTCTTTCCATTTCCGTATAGCACTCGCAAGCTCGCTGTACTTGATCGGCTTGGCAAGGTAGTCGTCCATTCCGGACCGGATGCACTGCAACCTGTCGCCTCCCATGGCGTGCGCGGTAAGCGCGATGATCGGGAGATTCAGGTGCGCCGGGTTCAGCCGAATCGCCCGAGCTGCTTCGAGACCGTCCATGCCGGGCATCTGGATGTCCATCAGCACCACATCGTATTCCCGCTCCCCGATAGCCGCCAGCGCTCGCTCGCCATCTTCCACAATATCGTACCGGCAGCCGAGCCTGCTCAACATGGCCTCGGTGACCTTCTGATTGACCGGATTGTCCTCGGCAACAAGAACCCGGATTTCGTTGATCGGTTTGCCCGAATCTTCCTCGCCGACATCGGCAGTACCGGCCGATCCGGCATCATGCCTGACAGCCTCGGCCTTCCCGGCGGTTTCTCCGGCGCGCTCCAGCCCGAATACGGCGGTGAAGGTGAACGTGGAGCCGACTCCCGGCGTGCTCTCGACATCGATGCTGCCGCCCATTGCTTCGACCAGCCGCTTGGAGATCGCCAGACCGAGACCCGTCCCGCCGAATTTTCTGGTTGTCGAGCCGTCCGCCTGCACGAATGTCTCGAAAATACTGCGAATCTTGTCCTTCGGTATGCCGATCCCGGTGTCGCTGATGGCGAACTGAAGCTGCACGCGTTTGTGGCTGTGCCTGATGAGATCGACCGTGACATCGACCCTTCCCTCCTCCGTGAACTTGAGCGCATTCCCGATCAGGTTGGTGAGCACCTGCCGCAGCCTCGTCGGGTCACCCCTGAGAGACCCGGGAACGCCCGGGCTCAGCGTCCACGAAAATTCGAGCCCCGCTTCCTCGATCCTGTGGGCGAAAGCCGCGGTGATCTCGCCGAAAAGCTCCTTCAGATCGAAGTTGGTTTCCTCGAGACGAAGCCTGCCCACCTCGATCTTCGACAGGTCAAGCACATCGTTTATCAGCCGCAGGAGCGTGTCGGCGGATGATCGCACAATGCCGAGATACTCGCTCTGCTTGTTTGTCAGTTCGGTATCCATGAGCAGGTCGGACATGCCGATCACGGCATTGAGGGGAGTGCGAATCTCGTGGCTCATGTTGGCCAGGAATTCCGTCTTGGCCTGCGCGGCGGCGGCGGCATGGTCCGCGAGAAGGCTCGTTCTCTCGATGGCCTCCTCGAGCTGCGCGTTCGTCCTCGCGAGCTCCCTGCTTGTACTCTCCGCCCATTCCTTCTGACGTCTAAGCTCTTCCTCGGCTTTCTTGAGGTCGGTGATATCGATCACGGTGGAAGCGATGGCCTCCGGATTTCCCTTGTGATCGCATACAACCGTCGCGCTCATCAGGGCGGGGAATGTTGTGCCGTCGCTCCTGGTATGCCCGACCTCCTCCGCCGTGAGTCCTCCCTCTCTTTTCAATCGATCGTCGAGTTCATCCATGCGTTCCATCTGCTCCGCGTTATGGAAGGTGCAGATGTGCTTGCCGATGACCTCATCAGCCGGATACCCGTGCATCCTCGCATACGCGTCGTTGGCGTATATCACCCTGCGCCTGAGGTCGGTTATTACGGCGCCGTAGTTGGCCGAATCCGAGATGGTCTTGAACTTCCTGAGCTCCAGCTCGGCCGTCTTGCGGTCGTGAATGTCTCTGCCTACTGCGATGATCTCCCTGACTTTGCCTTCTTCATCCAGCACGCCGGTGCCCGCCCAGGCGAGCCACCTCAGCCCATGCACTGTCGGCGCGCGATGCTCCACGAGACCGGTATGGGGCGGATTCGCGATGCCCTGCGCGATTGCAACCATCGTCGCCTCAAGGTCATCCTCGTGCACGTAGGGGTAGTACTCGGTGCCCAGGAGCTCTTCCTCCGTCCTGCCGAACATCCGACAGTAGGCGGGGCTTACGAAAGTAAATCGGCCGTCCAGATCGAGCTTGATAACCAGATCGGTCTGGTTCTCGACAAGCAAGCGATATTTCTCCTCGCTCTCCCTGAGCGCCTCTTCGGCCCTCTTTCGATCCGTGATATCGACCAGTGTCTCAAGAAGGCACGGTTTCTCGTCAAGTGTGACGCGCACGATGCTCCTGAGCACGGCTACCGGTTGACCCTTGTCGTTCAATACGAACGATTCAGTGTCGGCAACTTCCTCATTCCGATCCAGTACGGGGCACTCGTCTCGGTCCGTCCGGCAAAGGAAAGCGCCGCATGATTTGCCTACAACCTCATCCCGCCCGCGACCCATCAACCCAAGCGCCCTGGGATTGGCCCTGACAACTCTCCTGGATTCGGCGTCCACCACGACAATGCCGACGGGGCTCATGTCTATGATGCGCTCCAGGTCCGCACTGCGTTCCTCGAGCCTTGCGGACGTGTCCGCGAGAAGGTCGTTGAGCTTCCGCAATTCGTCGGCTTGCGCATTGGCGTCCTCAAGAAGATTCAGGGCCGCCGCCTGTGCATCTTTGGCCTGTAGAATCGCCTTCTCGCGCTCCGCGTTGATTCCTGCGAGTTCCTCATTACGCTTCTCAAGCGCTTTCTCCGCATCTCGCGCCCTTTTCAAGCCCTCTTCCAGTTCGGCCGTTCGCTTGCGGACCAGACGCTCGGCACGTGCCGAGCTCTCGGCCGCAAGCGCCATGTACGCGCCGAGAATCGCTGCAAGGGCGATGCCGCAGACGAGGATCACCAACGCGTACATCCGCTTCCTTGCCACGAGAAATTCCCCCGTCGGATGCGCCAGAACCTTCCACTCCCGTCCGGCCACATCGATCGTCGCGACTGCTCCGATACCCGTAAGCGGACTTCCCGAAGTCTCCTCATCCGGGTGAGCGTCCTCGCGTCCCTCTCGCGACATGTATGGAATCTCACCCGTTCCCGCCGTTTCCTGGTCCATGATATGAAGGTGGAGCCCTGTCAGATCGAGGCCTGCAAGCGCGGCTTCCACAAGGTCATCGATCACAAACATCGCCACAAGGAATCCATCCACCTCGGATGTCGGGGTCTCCGAATCCTCTCCTTCATCGGGCTCAATATGCATCGGCAGGAAAACGTAGAAGCCATCGGTCGATGCTTCTCCAAGCATCTTGCCCGGCTTGGTAGAAAGCATCTCATCTGTGCCCGCCGCGGCTTTCATTGCGTCCAGCACACCTGGATCGGACGCAAGGTCGAGGCCGATCATCCCTTGTTCCCGCTCGGATGGCTCAACGTAATGAATCGGGTAATACTCGATCCGATCCGTAGCGGGGATCCTGCCTCCGCGGCCGTCCATCTCGACTATGTGGAAATCCTCGAAGCCTTCGGCTCGCACCGCTTCCTCGTACTGCGTGCGCTCAGATGCCTGTACCCGCGGCACCCACGCTATGGCGTGGAAACCGGGGTGTCTCTCCAGAACACCATCTACAAGGGTCGTGAATTCCTGTCTCTCGATATCCTGAGGGCCGCGATAGAACTCTCCCAGGGAGTACAGGACCTCCATGTGACCGTCGATCCCCCGTCGCAACGCGGCGATCAGGTTGCCTGCTCGTTGCCGGAACTCCGCCCGGGTAAGCTCGCGATCCCACCTCGCGATTACGATAAGGGAACCGATGGTCAGGACCAGGCAGATGGTCATGGCTACTATCAGGGCGAAATTCCAGCGCATCGCTACGGCGCGGGGGGATTTCGGACGGTTACTCGCCATTGTCTCCCCCTTCGAGCTTCTCTGCTTCCCGCCACGCCTCGTACTTCCGCTTCTCTCCAAGCCTGCTCAGCAGATCATCCACTTCCTTTTTCAACTGGATCATCCGCTTTTCCCGACCCACCATGGTGTTGTTGAATACCTCGAGCTCCGCCACCCGCCTGTTGAGTTCCTCGGTACGTTCGGCCACCCGCTGCTCGAGAGTCCTGTGGGATTCGCGGACTCTGTCGGCCATCGAGTTGAACGCCGCCGCAAGCTCCTTCAGCTCCAGACCGCCTGTTATATCCAGCCGGTAGTCCAGGTTACCCCGACCGATCTCCGCCACACCCTCGCTCAGCCTTTCCAGCGGCTTGGTTATGTGTCTCCTGATAAGCAGTGTGGCCAGCGCGAAAACACCGACTAAAAAAACCGCGGTGAAAATCCCATACCTGAGCGTCTCGACGCTCGCCGCGACAATGGGCGCTCCGATCGGCACACCTACCGACTTGATTGCGACATCATCCACGGAGCGATAAAACCCGCCGGTATCGCCGTACCTCGCGACAAGCATCTCGGGCGCATCATCGGGCGACCCGTGACAGGCCATACATGATTCATTGAACCGTATCGGTGTGGCCACGCTCAGGTATCTGACTCCGTCGCGATCCACAA
>CAYLVL010000217.1:4104-5136 GCA_964387135.1 uncultured Planctomycetota bacterium | reverse complement strand
TTAACATAGAGTCCCATTCCACCCATCGGCTTTGGGAGCGTTGTTCCTGTTCATCGCGCTTGCAGCGGCAGGCACTCCGCCTCTGAACGTGTTCGCGGGCGAGTACCTTCTGATTCTGGGTGTGTTTGAGGCCGGCGCGAAGGGATCGGCTCTGATGTTCACTCTAGGGATAATCGCCTTGAGCGCGATTATCTGGTGGACCCTGGGGATCCTGCGGGCGTACAGACTGACGATGCTGGAAGAAGCGTCTCAGTCTGAGAAGGAAGGCATAAAGGATGTCGACCTGAGAGAAATACTGCTGTTGACCCCGATCGTGCTGCTGATCCTGCTGATCGGTCTGTTCAGCCCGTTCATGACTGAGAAAGCCGCATCCAGCGTTGAGCGGACTCTCGATCTGGCGCGTCGGGAGACGGTTGCGGTGGAAACGGCCGTGACGGATGACAGCGCCGTGGACCTTCAAAACGGCGAGGCCGCCGAGGAAACCTCGGTGCTTTCCCACCCCGGCGAGACCGTCACTCCCGTGCCCGCACCCGGGGATACAGGAGGCGATCCGGAATGAACTTACCCCTCGCGGCAAGTCTGCCCGGTCAGCTTCCTGAATTAATTGTCCTGATCGCGGCACTGATCCTGTTGTTTGCCGGAGCGAAGCCGAAGTCGGGACAAGCGTGGCCTGGAATCGTTGCGATTGTTGCCGCAGTCGCTGCAATGCTGGTCGCGCTCTACCTGAATTTCGGAGACTTGTTCATCGAGGACATGCCGCTGGAGCTTGGATCGATGCTCTATGGCGACGGTGCGGCTTTCCTTGGAAAACTGGCTGTCCTCGTATGCATTATCATCTGGCTTCTTCCCGGCCTCGACCGTGCGGCAACCCGAGAGAACGGGACGCGGGAGCAGGGGCTTGCCCTCCTCAGCGGATTCGGAGCGATGATCGCCGCGGGAGCGTCGCACCTTGTCTCGCTGTTCATCGGCATGGCGCTTGTCTGGCTGCCTCTTTATGTGAAGCGGGAAGGCGTATCGGCCAGGCCATACAAC
>CAYLVL010000217.1:0-4094 GCA_964387135.1 uncultured Planctomycetota bacterium | reverse complement strand
ACAACATGGGGCTCCTGTTACTGGGTTGCATGCTCTGCTTTGCCGGAACCAGGACCGGATCACTTGTCGATTTCACAATACCCGCTTCGCCCGGACTTCTTTGGATGATCGGATTCGCGATTATCCTAATCGCGCTTGCGATCGGTGGATCAATGGTGCCGGGTCTGATGTGGGCGAGCGATATCGACAGGCGCATCGGGCACACATCCGCGATAACCGCCATCGCGCTGACCGCATCGATGATTTCTCTTTTCCGGCTTTCTTTCCTCATAGAGTCGCTGGATCAGGCGGCGGGCTGGAGGATGGTTTTCCTTTATCTTGCGATAGTGCTGGTCCTTTCCGGGAACATCATGGCGTTCATCAGCAGGAGAATTGGTGGAGTGCTGGGCTGGATAACGGTCGCGCACGCCGGTTACCTTCTTCTTGGAATATCATCGGGTCGATCGGACGCGCTTCGCGGGACACTCTACTTCATCGTGGTCCTTTCGGTCACGCTCGTTGCGGCTTTCCGCATCATGGAGTCGCTTCGCGACTCGTCGAAGGGCAGCCGGAAGATCAGGCTCGACAGCCTCGGATATCGCTCACCGCTCAGGGCTGCGACCCTGGGGCTCATATTTCTCGCGCTGGCCGGATTGCCTCCGGCTGTCGGATTCATGGGAAGAGCGATGGTCTTTCTCGGAGCGGTGGAGGCGGGGCTCACGGGGATCGTGCTTCTCGCGGTGGTCGTTAGCCTGCTGGGGACATACCGTCTCGTCATCTTTGCAGCGCAAATGTACATGGTTCGCCCGGAGAAGCAGATCGATGCAGGGGGTGCAATAGCGAAACCAATGCAGCCGGCAGGCAGAATCGGCCTCTGGATCTCCGCGATCATCGTCTTTGTACTCGGAGTGTATCCCGCGCCTCTTCTTTTCTCCTCGGACCTGGCGGTCTGGCAGTTGATTCTCCTCCTCGAGCGCGCGGGCTAGAGGGCCAATCCCATCGCAACACCACGGAGTCGATTGTGTCCTATAATCGGGAGATGTAGCGGGCTGAGTTGTTCGGAAGTCCGATCCATCCTGCCCTGAGCCGGCAGCAGGCTTCATGGAAACAAGTAAGCCATGTTTCCGTACGCAGACGATACTCCGTCCTTCTCGCCGCCGATCTGGGTCATCGTCCTGATCGCGCTGAATGTGTTCATCTTTGTCACAACCTATACGAGCGGGCACGATCATTACGTGCGAACGATTTTCGCGTACGGGACGATACCGGCGAGGTTCTTCGCCGACGACGACTCCTCGATCAAGTTCGAGACGTCGATATGGTCGTTTCTGCAAAGGACGGAAATTCATCCCGAGGAATGGGCGGCCCCGGTTGTAACCCTGTTCACATCAATGTTCCTCCACGGCGGATGGTTCCACCTGATCGGCAATATGTGGTTTCTTTGGCTGTTCGGCGACAACGTGGAGGATCGTCTCGGCAAGCTGTTGTTCCCGGTGTTCTACATTGTCGGGGGGCTGGGAGCCGGGCTTCTGCACGTCTTATTTCTGAAGGACTCGACCGTCCCGGCGATCGGGGCGTCCGGAGCGATCGCCGCCGTGATGGGAGCTTACATCTACCTGTTCCCTCAAGGCACTCTGGCAACACTGGTGACGTTCTACTTCTACTGGGGGGTCGCGCACGTGCCCGCGCCGGTATATCTCGGGCTGTGGTTCGTTCTCCAGCTTGCGGGCGGACTTGTGTCGGGCGGCGGAGCGAACATAGCGTTCTGGGCGCACATCGGAGGATTCGTTACGGGTCTGCTGCTCGCGATGCTCCTCAGCTCGCTCGGACTCATCACCTGGTACCCGGGCGATCGCGGCTACACGTTCAGCTCACCAGTTTCGATTCGAAGACGAAGGATTCCCGGCAGCTCGCGATACACGCCACCGAGACGTCGCAAGCGCTACGTGTGGCGTGACTGAGGCGAAATGCACGGCTATCATTGCCATCGAAGGAGACGCGGGCGATGAATATCAGAGAGAAGATAACCATTGTGAAAGGCGACATCGTGGCGCAGGACACCGACGCGATCGTGAACGCGGCCAACACCGACCTACAGCTTGGAAGCGGTGTCGCGGGAGCGATACGAAGGGCGGATGACGGGACGATTCAGCGGGAATGCGACCGCATCGGGCGAATCCAACTCGGTGAAGCCGCGATTACGTCCGGCGGTGCTACCGGGATTCCGTGGGTGATTCATGCCGCGGGCATGCATCTCGGGTCCGGGGCCGCGGTCGACACTGTCCGGCTCTCGGTCAGGAACAGCCTGTTGAGAGCGAAGGAAAAGGAGATTAGAAGCGTGGCCTTTCCCGCGATCGGCACCGGCGTCGGCGGAGTGTCACTGGAGGGATGCGCGCAGGTAAGCCTGGAGGAAGCAAGAAACCATCTTGCGGGCGAGACCACGCTCGAGGAAATCCGGTTCGTTCTGTACTCGGATGACGCGTACGAGAAGTTCAGGGAAATGTACGATCGCCTCATGCCCGCGGGGTGAGTTGCCTCAACGCCTCGTACACGGCCACCGCTACAGTGTTTGAAAGGTTCAGGCTTCTGAGACCCGGCTTCATCGGGATGACAACAATCCCTCCCAATGCTGAGTCAAGTATGCTCTCCGGAAGTCCGGCACCCTCCGACCCGAAGACAAGAACATCGCCCTCCCGAAAAGACGCATCCCAGATGACCTTCTTCCCCTTCGTGGAGAACAGCCACATCCTTCTGCCGCTCATAACCTGGGTGAATTCGGGCCAGGTTCTATGCACTGCGACATCGGCATGTTCCCAGTAGTCGAGTCCCGCACGCCGTGCGAGGCGATTGTCGAGACGGAAACCGAGAGCGCCGACCAGATGCAGCGCAATTCCGGTGCATGCACAGGTACGGGCGACGCTACCGACGTTGAGGGGGATCTCCGGCTCGTGCAAAGCGACCGCCAGATCGTGCTCGAACCCCTGTGGAAAACGTGGTGAAAAAGTGGAATCCTTGTGTATCATGAATCGCTGAAAAACATGAAAATGGTGGACTTTGTATAAGTTTCTCGTCCAATTTTATACTTTTCACACCCAATCCAGGGCTATCTTCCGTCCCTCAGACTTGTACTCGCCAAGATACACGATTCCGGTCTTGCCCACCTCATCCAGCCCCCTGAGAACAGGAAAGATCTCCGGCGGGAGGATGAGCACCCGGTCAAACTCAGAAGGATCGAACCATCCGGCATCCGAAATTCCTTCCTCTTTCCGGATCCTGAACGGACCAGTTGAACTGAGAGATCCCAGGAAGAACAGGTCGACAACATGCCTTCTCGACTGAATGAGCTCCCCTATCGCGACCAGGCGATCGACTTCACATTCCACTCCCAGCTCCTCCGAGACTTCCCGGACAAGTGCGCCCTCGACTGTCTCGCCGAAGTCGACTCCTCCACCGGGAAGCACCCAGAACGTTCCCTGCGGCCTTACATGTCGGAGGAGCAGAAAGCGACCCTCGGAGTCGCGAGCGATGAGGGTGGACCTGAGTCGGATCGGGAGACGTTCCTTGCCGGATGGGGAAGCGTTCATTGTCACGGGTTGAATTCAATCGGGAAGTTGGGACACCGAGCTTTGCTCGTCACGCCTGACGACATGCAAGCCGTCGATTTTCAGGCTGCGATCGACCGCCCGAAGAGTGTCGACCAGAACCATGAGGGCGATTCCGCAGCCGACAAGAGCGGCGGTCTCCGCACCCATTCTCTCCCTGGTGCGGACCTGGCAGCGCGCGGTGATGATTTTCTCATCGTCGTCCGCCTCGTACTCCATCTCGATTCCGATGATGTTGAAAGAATGAGAGACAAGAATAAGTTCGTCGGCATGCTTCGCACCCTGAATGCCCGCCAGGCGAGCAACCGACCACGCTTCGCTCGATCCGTCGGCCGAGCCGGTGTGAAAGGCCTGAAACGCCGCCGCGTTCATCCTGATGGAGCCTTCAGCGATCGCCTGCCCTCCCACCTCCTGCACGCTTTTCTTCGGCTCCTCGCGCTTCTCATTGTTCTCGGTGTATGAGTAATCGTACGCCAATTAAAATCACCAGTCCTGTCGGAAACTCGTCGTTGT
>CAYLVL010000216.1:0-5147 GCA_964387135.1 uncultured Planctomycetota bacterium | reverse complement strand
CGAAGCGATTGCCGAGACATTCGTCGAGGTCGTCGTCGCTCCGGAATTCACCCACGATGCACTCCAGATCCTCGGCAAGAAGAAAAACCTCAGGCTCGTCAAGACCGACCTGATCCTCCCCATGGACATCTCCGGCAAGCTCGAAGGCCGCGCGCTCATCCACGGCGTCCTCGTGCAGGAAATCGACAGCATGCTCTGGAATGAAGACGAACTGAAGGTCGTATCGAGCCGCAAACCCACCGATGTCGAAATGAAAGCGATGGAGTTCGGCTGGAAAGTCGTCAAGCACGTACGCTCCAACGCGACCGTCCTCGCGACCCCAAATCAGACCATCGGTACCGGTCCCGGACAGACATCAAGGGTCGACACCTTCCGCATCGCCATAGAGAAAGCCGGACCCAACGCGAAGGGAGCCATCGCGGCCACCGACGGCTTCTGCTTCCCCGATTCCATCGAGGTTTCCCATGAAGCCGGCATCACAGCAGTTATCGAACCAGGCGGCAGCAAATCCGACCCGCAGGTCATCGAGAAAGCCGACGAGCTGGGCATGGTCCTCGTCATGACCGGCATGCGCCATTTCAAACATTGATGCGGAATCCCACATCACAGATGTGGGCCTACCAAGTTCATTTTAAAAATCAATTCGGTAGGTCCAGATCTGCGATCCGGGTGACTAATGGTTCATCCCGACATCATGACCTACCGCGCACCTTACGACAAACTCAACTTCGTCGTCTCCGGATGCCCCCGCTCCACTCCATCGCCCGGCGGCACCCTCGTCGGTCTCCAACATGCGCTCGATCTCGGCTGCGACGGAATGGAAATCGAGTGGGTCTACCAGGTCGCGATCAAAGACGACACCGCCGACCGCGTCCGCGAAATCCGCGACTCCACCAACTGCGCTCTCACCGCCCACGGTCCCTACTACATCAACCTCAACTCCCGCGACGACTCCAAGCTCCAGGCCTCCATCGACCGCATCCTCAAGACCGCTCGTATGGGCGCCCGATGCGGCTGCACCAGCTTCACCTTCCATGCCGCGTTCATCATGGGCGACGACCGACGCACCGTCCATCGCCGCGTGCTCGATACCCTCCGCGACATCCAGAAAACCATCAATGCCGAAAAACTTCCCATCAAGATGCGTCCCGAGCTAACCGGCAGGGACTCCGCCTGGGGAAGCCTCGAAGAACTCCTCGAAATGTCCCGGGAAATCCCCGCAATCGAGCCGTGCATCGACTGGGCCCACCTCTACGCGCGCACTCTCGGACGTTTCAACAACCGCGACGAATTCAGGGCGGTCGTGAGAGATTACATATCTGTCCTCGGCGACGAATCGTTGAACGACATGCACATGCACGTCACCGGCATCGCCTACACCCCGAAGGGCGAGAAACACCACGAGGAACTCCGCCAATCCCGGTTCAACTACAAGGACCTCCTGCGCACCTTCAGGGAGTTCGACATGAAAGGCGTCTGCGTCGCCGAGACACCCGCCCTCGAAGAAGACACCCTCCTCCTCAAACGATCGTATCGCCAGCTCAAGCCTTGATCGCATCCCAGGTCACATGCCTGGGTTTACCTGATCGATTCCACATCCGACTGGTACCCGGGTCACAGACCTGAGCCTACCGACAGAATGAATCAAGAACGGTCTCGGTAGACCCGCATCTGTGATGTGGGCTCCTTCATTCCGCGGATTCGCCATCCTCCCCCATCGCCTCCGCTACCAGCTCCGCTATATCCCTGACCTCGATCCTGTCCTCGACATCCAGTATCTTCACCGCGTCGTTGAGCATCTGTAGGCAGTAGACACAGGCCACAGCAATCGTATCCGCCCCCGTCTCCAGCGCTTCCTCAACCCTCCAGACATTGATTCTCCGCCCGGTGTCCAGATCCATCCACAGATGGCCCCCGCCTCCACCACAGCACCGGCTGTACTGACGGTTGTGTTTCATCTCCACCAGCTTCACTCCGCTGATGGATCGCAGAATCTCCCTCGGCTGGTCATAGATATCGTTATAACGACCGAGATAGCATGGATCGTGGTAAGTGATTTTCCTATCGATTGGCCTGGGCAACCTGATCTTCCCTTCCCTGATCAGCCTGTATATCAGCTCCGTGTGGTGAAAGACCTGAAACGGCTTCCCGAACTGCGGGTACTCATTCTTGAAGTTGCTGTAACCGTGCGGACAGTGAGTGACAAGATAATCGAACTTCCTCGACTTGATCGCCTCGAGCTGCATCTTTGCCGCGGTCTGGAAGAGGTTCTCATCACCCAGTAACCTGGCCGGATCGCCACAGCACTGCTCTTCATCACCGAGCACCGCCACATTGACACCCGCCCGCTTGAGAGTCCCGATCACATCCGCCGCGATCTTCTGCTTCAGAAGATCGAACGTCGTGACGCACCCGACATAAAACAGCGCCTCGCACGCCTCATCCTTCCCCACAACCGGGAACCCGGCCTCACGTATCCAGTCGGAGCGGGTCGCCTGCGGTCCGAACGGATTTCCCCCGCGCTCCAGCATGACAAGCGCCTGCGATCCCTCCGTCGGCAACTGCCCCCGCATCATCACTTCCGCCCTGCGCAGCTCCGCAATCAGCGGTATGTGCTCTATATGAGCCGGACACACCTCCATGCACGCCCGACACGTGCGGCATTCCCATATCGGCTCGGATGTGAACGCTCCCCCGACAATCAGCTTCTCCCCCTCCCCCGACCCGCTTTCCCCGGTGCCCGATTTGCTGTAAAACTCCGCGTGCGCGAATTCCTTCAGGTCGAGTATCACACGCTTCGGATTGAGCGGCTTGTCATTGAGAAATGCCGGGCAACTGTCCTGGCACCTGCCGCACACAATACATGCGTCGAGATCGAGCCGCTGTTTCCATGTAAGTTCCCTGACTTCGCTCACCCCCAGGCTGATATCCTCGTCCACATCCTCCGACTCCATCAAAGCCTCGATATCCGGACGCCTAAGCGATCCCTTGGGATCAAGCGATCTGAACAGCACGTTGAGCGGCAGTACAAAGATGTGGAGAAACTTGGTGAAGGGGATAATCGCTATGAATGCAAACAGAAAGGCGAAATGCAGCCACCATATGAACTGAAACACCACGCCCAGCGCAGGCTCCCCCAATCCTTCAAAACCCCTGGAGAAAAAAAGTCCGATCGGCGACCATGACGCCCACTTGTCATCCGTGGCCGCTATCCTCATCCCCTCCATGAGAAACCCGGTCAACACCGAAAGCCCCAGAAGCACGAGAACCACCGCATCATCCCATTTGTTCTCAAGTCTCTTGTTTCTTGAGATATACCTCCGCCACGCCGCTATCACCAGACCCGCGAACAATGCCGGTCCCGCAAGGTCCGACAGGATGGTCAGTATCAGATAGAACGCGCCCCGATAGATCGGTATTCCGAAATCGGCTTCCAGAAAAACCATCGCCGTCGTGAAAAGCAGTATCAGGAACGACCAGAAAATCAGGACATGCATGAAGCCCGGTATTATGTCCCTGAGCACTCTTGTCTGGAAGAGCGTCTCCAGAAGAAACGTGCCGATGCGGTTCCCCCAGTTGCCGAACCGCGTCACGTCCGGCTGCCCCGCCCTCCAGAACCTGTATCTCCTATGGAAGCCGTACGCGAAGATGATTATCGCTATCAGCGCAAGAGGATAGATGAAAAGGTGGTAAGGAGATGGTATCTGCCAGTAAATCTCGCGATGCGGAACAGCAACCGGTATGTCCATTATCTGAAGCCCCCTGGCCAATGCTGTTGAATCTGAGAAAGCGCGGTCCCTTAGCGGGAAACACAGGGTCTTCGTGCGTTTCCGGGGTATTAGTACATAAGGGAATTGCCGTGTCAAGCAACCCGACCACCCTTCCCCCGCTATCAGCACTTGGCGTCCGCCGCCATGCCGCGTTACACTGTCTCATCCTGATCGGAGCGTGAGTCCAACAGATGTTTCATATGCGTCGAGTCGGAAATCTGATGATCCTTGAGACCGACCTCTTCCCGGTCACCCTCAAGCACGCATTCACGACCCGACGCCTCTCCTCCAAACCCGCTCCAGGCGATAAGCCTGACTCACCCAACTTCCGCATCGACTCCATCCGCGAAACCTCCAAATGGTGGGTCTCCCTCCGCGACTCACTCTTCTCCACCGAGCACCTCTGCCTGGCTCACACCCAGATCCACAGCGGCGACGTCCGCGTTGTCGATCCCGACAACCTCGACGACGATCCCGACGACATCGACGGCTTCAAGATACAGATTCTCGGCGAGGGCGACGCGATCCTCAAGCCGTTCAGCCGACGGCACGTGTTTCTCGCCATCACCACCGCCGACTGCCTGCCCTGTCTCGCCTGGGACCCCAACACCGGCGCGACCGGTGTCATCCATGCCGGCTGGAGGGGTCTCGCCGCCGACATCCCCGCCAACGCCGTACGAGCCTTCCAATCCAAGCTCAACGTACGACCCGCCGACCTTCACTGGGCGATCGGTCCTTCCATCGATGCGGCCAACTACGAGGTCGGCATGGAGGTCATCGCGGCCCTCGAAACTGCGGGCTACGCCGACAGTGACTGGCGAGGCAACGACGGCCTTGCTCCCGGATGGACCCGCGCCCGCCGACGCGACCACTTTCTCCTCAACCTCGCGTCGCTCGCCCGCATGCGCCTTACAGCCCTCGGCGTCCCCGACTCGAATATCGACATCTGCTCCCTCTCGACTTTCGGCAATCCCAACCTCTTCTTCTCCTACCGCCGCGACGGTGAAATCAAAGGGCTTCAGGCGGCCGTTATCGGCTGAATCTGATATAATCGCCCCCGATTCACCCGAAAATCCATTTTTCGGTTCGAATCAGGCGCAGATTCCATGAAACCTGAGCCCATACCGCGTGTCATACCCTGCAGTACTCGGGACGGACCAATGCATTACCGATTCTACATTCCGCTCATTTGCCTTGCGCTTCTCCTCGGCGGCGCCGGCGGTACATCAGCTCAGACCGAAACACAGGACAACCTTCAGGATACATCGGAAGCGCAGTTCCTGACTCTCGAAGACTGCCTCGCCATCGCCCTCGAAAACAACGTGGGCCTCAGACGCATCCGGCTGGGAGTGGAGGCGAGCGTGCTCGACCGTGTCC
>CAYLVL010000215.1:2254-5160 GCA_964387135.1 uncultured Planctomycetota bacterium | reverse complement strand
CCTGACCTTGTTGACAGGGTTGCGGAACAGGTGCGAGCGGAGCTTCTCGCTGAGGATGAGGATTATCGTAGCGAGATCGAGAGGCTCAACGAGGAGCTGGAGCGCAGGAAGATCGCGCTTGAGCGGGAGATCGCAGCGAAGAGGCTTCTGGGGGAGAGCGGACTTCCCGCAGAGGCCGCGGATTTCGTACTTGCGGAAGCGCTCGCGCTTGAAATCGAGCCGGAAGAGGATCTGTCCTCATACGAGGCGAAGGTAGTCGGTTTGATAGAGAAGCACAGGAGTTACCTTGGAGGGCTTTCGGCAAAGGGGATCATTCGGGGAATGGGCTCCGAGAAGCCGGAGGGCCGGGAGAGGCGGGAGGCGAGGGCCCGTACGCTCAGGCTGATGGGTGTCGGGCAGCAGGGATGAGTGCAGAAGGAAGGCTTCAGGCGAGGCCGAAATCATCAACCACGGAATTGAGGTGCCAGAATGGCGCAGAACTACATCTCCCGAGGAGAGGTAATCACGCTTACCGCGGGCGACAGCTATACCTCAGGGTCACCGTACCGGATCAACGACTTCAACGGGGTGGCCCTTCTGACGGTGGAGTCGGGTGATCTCCTGAGCTTCCAGCTCGAGGGGATATTCGAGTTCACGCTCGAGGGTGTGACGGCCGGGGATCCGATCTACATCGACAGCAACGACGATCTGACCCTGACGTCGACCGACAACGACCTGTACGGACGCGCGGTGACGTCGTCCGACGCCAACAACAAGTTCTACTGCCGAATCCTTCAAAGCTAGGACGGCCTGAAAGGAGAGAAAAGAATGAGTCCAAGTCTACTTAGAGAGTGGGCCAGACGCGCCCAGGAGCAGGGATTCCAGGGCTCTCTCATCAGGCAGATCCTGGCCGATGAGGAGTTCGAGAAGAACGCGATCGAGGGCGTGATCGAGGCTACAGCCTTGAAAGAGGCGACGACGAGCGATTTCGCCGACTTTGTCGGGGACTCGTCCAACGTCGAGCGGGAATTAATTCGGGCGTACGAGATCGCCGGATCGAACTGGCGAAAGATCGTCAACATCGTTCCGCTCAGGGACATGAAGACGGTCACGAGGCTGAGGAGGAGCGACACGGATCGGTACGAGGTCGTTCCAGAGGGCGCGGAGCACGAGCAGGGGGATTTCTCCAGCTACAAGGTGACGTACACGCCGAAGAAGTACGAGCGCGGCGTCAACTTCACCTGGGAGATGCTGGTGAACGACGATCTTGGAGCGTTCAGGAACATCGGGCGCGAGCTCGGACTGGCGGCGCAGAACACGATCAACGACTTCGTGATCGGGTTCATCCGGGACAACGGGACGATCTACGACGGGAAGGCGCTGTTCCATGCAGATCACGGCAATCTGGGCGTGGCGGAGTTGAGCGAGGCGTCGCTGTCGGCGGCTGTAACGGCGATGCGCGAGCAGAAGAGCGAGAAGGACAACCCGCTCAATATCGAGCCGGGTTACCTGCTTGTTCCGCCGGAACTGGAATTCACGGCAAAGAAGCTCGTGAACTCGGCCCTGGTGCCGGGAAGCGACTACAACGACATCAACGTCCTGCAGGGAATGGTGGAGGTGCTGGTCGAGCCGCTTTTGACGGACGCGAACAACTGGTTCCTGATCGCCAAGCCGTCGAGCATCCAGACATTGGAGATCGGATTCCTCGGCGGGCGCGAAACGCCCGAGATCCTCGTTAAGGAGGACTTCGAGCGGGACGTGATCTGGTACAAGGGACGGATCGTGTTCGGCGGCGCGGTTCTTGATTATCGCGGATTCTACGGTGCGCTGCCCAGCTAGTGAGTTGAAAGGCAGGGGTCCCGGCGGGTCGATGAGGCTCGCCGGGGCCTGATCGGAGGACATGCGCCTTATAGCGCGAGTCACAAAGGGAACGAGAAATGGCGACGATTGACGATCTCAGGCTGAAGATACTCGATCGACCGCAGATTGTGCTGGGAGAGGAGATCGGGTCGAGCGACGGGGTGCGCAAGGTGTACAGGCTTGGGCATGCGCCGGTGATGGAAGAGTCGGTGACGATTTATGTCGGCGGGCTGGTGAAGGTCGAGGGTGTTGATTACACGCTCGACTACCAGACGGGCAAGCTGGCATTCAACACGGCTCCTCTGGAGGGAGATGCGATCTCGGGAGACTACGAGTTCGCGGCGTTCAGCGATGCCGATCTTCAGGCGTTTCTCGATCATGCCGGCGGCAACTTGGCGCTGGCCGCGGGCGAGGCGCTGACATCGCTGATCGCCGACAGGAACAGGCTGGTGACGTGGAGCCGGGGCGATGCGAGGATCGACTATGATCGGCTTCGAAGGGATTTGTCGGAGGTCGCCAGGCGTTTCTACAACCAGGGCGCGAGTGAGTCGGCCGGAGCGACGGTGAAGGACGTCGACTGGGAGGAGGTCGAATGATGGTGCCGGTAGAACCCAGGCAGACGGAGACGATAGGTCATGACGCGCTCAAGGTCTGGATGGACTTCTGGGAGCTGACCGGGCGGCTGCGGGTGGATATCATCCGTCGAAGCGCCTCGGACGGCGATCCCGCGAAGCTGATTCCGCCGGACGTGTCGGAAGTGAAGATCCGTGCGGTGCCTGCGATTGTGGTCGGCAGGGAGAAGGGGGCGGTCACCGATCGCTCGGGCGAGATTCCCGTCGACCAGGTGAAGATGGAGTTCATCGATCGTGTGCACGGAGCGGACTTCATTGGTATGGGTGGGGTGGAGTACGAGGTGGATTCGGTGCAGGAGCGCGAGATGGGAGGCTTTTCGATCTGGCTGGTGAGAGTGCACAGGGTTGGGTGAGGTGAATGGCCGGCAGGATGCCAGCGGTCCGGCCGGCAGGATGCCGGCGCTCCGGCCGGCAGGATGCCGGCGGTCCGGGGAT
>CAYLVL010000215.1:0-2154 GCA_964387135.1 uncultured Planctomycetota bacterium | reverse complement strand
TCCGGCCGGCAGGATGCCGGCGCTCCGGCCGGCAGGATGCCGGCGGTCCGGGGATGGATTGATGAGGAACAAATGAGATGAGTCTGGATCCTTCACAGATAGTGGGAAACATGCAGAAGTCTTTCAATGTTTACCTCGAAGACGGCCTTACGGGTGAGACGGTCAATTTCAACGAGGATCCGTTCGACACCGGTGGGCTGGAGTCATGGTACGCGGTTCGATATGTCGGGTATTCGACCGAGTCGACCGGTATGGGCGATCTGATCGAGGAGGACACGTCGCAGGAGGGGCGCCTGCATGTGCTGGAGTGCGAGGTGAGCGCGTGGTGTCGGGACGACCCGCAGAGGGCGGAACTCGGCGAGATGGTCGACAAGGTCATGGCGCTGTGCGAAGTGGCGGCGGTGACGTTCTATGACTTCGCCGATCCGAGGAATCCGGTTGAGATCGGGGACATGTGGCTGAGGCCGCAGAGAGGGACGTTCTCGCCGGTATGGGGAGGCGGCGGGCCGGTCTGGAAGTCGAGCGGGGATGAGCACGCGGAGGCAGGGGTGGTCGGGTTTGTTCTTGAGATGAATCTTGTGGCGATAGCGGAGGTCGGGTAAAGATGAACGGAGAGGAAACGGTGGACTATGGGGGCTTGATCGAGACGGTGAGGAGGCTGGCCGAGGAGCTTGATGAGCTGGAGGAGACGCTTGTAACGCTCGCGGCTGCGGAAGAGGCACGGGTTGTGCGGTCGGGCTGAGGCGAGAAGGGGATCTGAATGGCGGAGATACATGAATTCCGGACGGCGAAGCTGAAGTACGGTGGGGACAACCTGACGTTCGTGGTGGATGCCAGAATCGATGAGCGCTGGGAGACGGTTTCGTTTCCGGTGTACCTGGATCAACCGACCGTGCGGAGCCTTCCGACGCTGAAGAGGATAGTAGCGGTGGTTCGTCGGAAGTACCAGGAGGACAGCCCGTTGCACACAGCGCTCGACGGGAATCCATTGACACTGGAGTTCGCCTCGGGCGAGGAGACGCATCAGTTCAGCGAGGCCAGGGTGATCGAGTGGAAGGTGTACGGTGAGCTGGGGGGCGAGATGATGGAGGAAGTGGAGCTTGCATGCGAGGGGGAGAGTTGACGGGTGGGAGGTGAGTAAAGTAGAATGCTGATTTTGAAGATTCAAGCGGAGACAGTCAATGGTGATTTCGCAGGCGTGGGAAGCTGTGAGGTGCATCAATGCTTGCGTGAGCGGCTTTGGTGTGGTAAACTCATATAGGTTCGAACCTCCAACATCGCGAATTTGGTTTGTGCTGTAAGAGTTCATCGAACAATGATGGGGGGTTTTGCGTCGATATTATTGGCGCACAAAGCTGGAGGCGAATCACGATGAGACACGATTGTTCGTACATATTCGTTGATCTAAGAAGTGAGGTCATTGAGGCCCGCTTGTCGTGTGTATACACAAGAAAAGGGAAGTGGCATTTCGCCGAATGCCCTGAATTGCAGTTGATCGATCAGGGAGAGTCGCGGAATGAGGCGTTCGACAATCTGATAAGAATGGCGATGGAAACCATCATAGAAGCGCTTGAGAGCGGCAAGATGGACGCGATGATGAGGGAGCTGGGATTCAGAGCACAACGGATACCCGTCCCTGATCGTTCTATCTTCAGGCGAGGACTAGTGGGAGCTAAGGATCTTGTTCCATTGCCGATAAACGGGTCTCTTAGACCCTTAACTCCCGGTCGAAGCATGGCTGCCTTCGGATGCTGACCGATGGCTCGGAAGAAGAAAAAGTCAGGAGGCCGAAGGATATCCCCGGTCAAACCAGCTGTGCTTATAAAGGTCTTCGAGAAGGTTGGCTATGAGGTAAGTCGACAGAGAGGCTCTCATGTAATCATGCGACATCCGGAACGAGCCTTGACACTGGCAATTCCAGTTCACAAAGGCAAGAAAGTGCACCCGGAGCTTATTCAGTCTCTTATTAACAAGGCAGGCATACAAAGGGAGCGATACTTCAAGTTGCTGAAAGACTAGAGACGAAGGGCATAAGAACGACAGATTGGACCGGAGCATCCAGCTCCGGTTTTTGCATGTCCGGAGGGACGCGGAGGATCCATGGCGGATATCAAGTACAGCCTGGGAGGGACTCAGTTCGATGCTGTCCCGGAG
>CAYLVL010000214.1:0-5200 GCA_964387135.1 uncultured Planctomycetota bacterium | reverse complement strand
GTTCTCGTCATGGCCGAGGGGATCAAGGAGGGAAGTCCGGGGCGGGTACTGCTGGCCGGGATACTGCTGGGAGGAGCCGCGGGAACGAGCTACACCGGCCTTCTTGCCGCAGTCGGATCATGGCTCTCGATGCTTGCGTTGGGTCGCGCGACGCTGAAGTCCGCCGGGATACCGCGATGGGCGTGGGTCGTCTCGGTTATCCTGTTTGTCGCGGTTGCATCACCCTGGTACATCCGCAACATCGTGTGGTTTCTGAATCCGTTTTTCCCGTTTTTCTCCAGCATTTTCAGGCCGGGCGGGGGAGTGTACGGGGTGTACGGGGCGGAGAGCGCGGTCAAGGCGGAATGGATTCACACCGAGCACACGCTGTACTACTACTTTGCGCACGGTCAGCTTCAACCGGCAATCGTCGGGATGTGGTCCGCATGGGTCATTGTGCCGGCGGGAGTATGGTTCTGGCGATCGAGCCCGTTCGTTCGGGTAACGCTCACGTGGACGCTTCTCACGTGGGCTTTCTGGATGATCTTCGGCGGGGGAATCATGTACTTTCCCTACTACATCTTCCTCGTCTCGGCAAACGTCCTCGTGCTTGCCCATCTGCTTGGCGTGATGTACTCGCAGCCGCCGGGAGATCATCGCGGGAGGTTCTTCCGGGTGGTTCTCTGGACGCTGCTGATCGGATGGATTGGAATCACCGGCGCAAGCACATCGCAGCTCACCCCCCCCTTGACCTATGAACAGGTCTCGAACACCCTGAGCCGAATGCACGGCTCGTACGATCTGATGAACGCGGCGAACGAAGCGATCGCGGAAGACAGGACCGCTGTGGGGATTCTGTGCGAGGATGGGCGGCTGTACGCGGACTTCAGGCTGATCGGTGGCGGAGATGTGGGCTGGGCGAATCATCGCGTGATCTCCGACAGCTCCACGTCCCCCGAGGCGCTGGCCGACCTGTTTCACGATCGCTACCACTCGAATTACCTCATTGTGCACGAAACAAGGCTCAGGCAGGAGGAGTCGATGACGTTCGCGTCAATCAAGGAGGTCATGAGATCGCCCGACTTCCCGAAGCTGTTCCACGAGATCGCGAGAGTCGGGTCGGGAGCTGTCTACTACGTGGGCTACTCGGGCCAGGAACCGGCTCGGCAGAAAATCGAAGAGGAGGATTAGCCCCCCTTACTCAATCAGTGCAATCGCGTCGGGACCGTCGCCGGTGGCAAGCTCGGCGAGGATGTCCCCGTTCGCGGGATCGACGAGACAAAGCCGGTCGGCGTTGAAGTTGGTGACGCAGATCAGGCCCGGAAGCGCGAGAATCGATGATGCGTAGCTGAGCGGCTCTCCGTATGTCGGCAGGGAGTAGCTGTCAAGTTCCACACCTTTCCGAAGATCAACCCTCAGGACCTTGCTTTCCATGCCATTTTCCATAACCAGAATGTCGTCCGCTCCGATCACTCCCCCGAACGGAGCGCCGTTCACCTCCACGCCCTGCACTATCTCTCCGGATATCAGGTCGATGCTCTCGACAAGGCCGTTGCCGGTGAATCCGATGCCCGGATCATAATCGCCGGCTGAGATCGCGATCAATCGATTGGGGAATCTCAGCGAACGGATGACGGATACCGTATCCCGACCATCAAGCTCGATCGTGCCGACAATCGCGAGCGACGGGATATCGATCTGCACAATAATGCCGTGACCTCCAGCGACATGCGCCATCTCAAGGTTAGCGCAGGCAACATAGGCAGTATCGTCCACAACCGCGATTCCGCCGGGTCTGGCGTCAGTCGTCTTGCCCTCGTCCTTCGGAAGCTCGTCCTGATCGGGCATCGCGATCCGTCCAAGGATCCTTTCTTCAGTCAGCGTATCGGCCGAAAGATCGATCAGGACTGCTTCGTTCGATAGATAGCAGGTCACGAGCGCGCTTGAATCGTCAACGAACTCCATGAACATCGGGTTGGTCCCCGATCCTGTGCTCACCTCGCGAATCGTGGTCATTGCGATGGGATCAATAACCTGGATCGAGTTACTGAGCGAGTTCACGATGTAACAAAGTCCGTCCTTCACGACAATCTGGCTCGGCGACTGTCCGGTCTGAAGAACATCGGGAGTGACATTCCACATGCCGGACTCACGCTCGACAAGAGTGATTGTCTCGGACAGACCGTTGGCAATGAGGATCCGATAGTCACGGCCATCATCCTCGGCGGATACAGGCGGCTGTGCCTGGATATCGGCTGCCGGTGGAAACACGCCGCTTCCCCGACCGAGGGTGCATCCGGTCAGGAGAAAAGCGATCAGTATGCCGGTTATCGCGAGTCGCATCGATTCACCGTTCAGCGGACCATGTCACGAAGATTGATCGTCCCGGAAGCGGGAATCCGCGGACATCGGTCAGGCTTTCATCGAATAAGTTCCTGATCTCGAACAGGAGCGACGAACCGGTGTCGAGCTTGTAGCCGATTCCCAGGGCGGTCGATTCGTTCGCGGGAAGAGACCTCGTGCCTGACGGCGTGATTGGACTCGGTCCGCGACGTTCCCATTCGATAAAGAACTCCCAACGATCATCGTGCCATCTCAGGTGGGCGAACAACTCGCTCGACGGCTGTCCCACGAGCGGTTGCCCCTGACGGGTGGAATCGCCGGACGCGTCTATTGCGCGGGTGCGCGTGTAGCTTCCACGGAATTCCCAATCGCGGTCGAGAATCCAGTCGGCTGAGACCTCGAAGCCGCTCGATCTCACACGCCCGATGTTGTAGGGCTTCCAGCGGAATCCCGAGATCAGAAGATAGTCAATAAGATCTTTTGTCTGGAGGTTGAAGTATGCGGCCTCGAATCGAATCCGCTCCGACGTGTGCGCGACGCCGATGTCGAAGCCGAGCGTCCGCTCATCGGTCAGGCCGGGATTGCCGATGACAACGCCCTCGTTCCGGTAGAGCTCCTCGAAGCTTGGCGGTCGGAAATCCAGTCCGAGGTTTGTGCGAAGAGCCCATTCCTCATCCAGTGGAAACCTCAAGCCGCCACGCGGGCTGAGGGTCGCGTCGCCGTCGAGCCAGTCTCCCCTGACCGCTCCGATCAGGACAGCGCCCGACGGGTGATACCACTCGTCGCGGACCCATGCCGACACTGTGTTCCTGTTCGGACTGCTGTATTCTCCCGCATCCAAAGCCTCAAGCGAAACAGATGCTCCGCAGGTGAGCACATCCTCCTTTCCCCAACCGACGCCGCTCCACTCGGTTTTGGCGTCCCAGCGGTTGTGTATCCATGATGTGAAGAGCGGCACGCCGGTGCTCTCTCCGAGGGGATCGGCGAAATTGCGCGCCTGCCTCAGGTATCCGAGCGAAGCGGTTAGCTCGCCGTTATAGAATCCGGGATCGGCGTATAGCGTGTGAAGGAAGAATCTGCCGTCGGTTTGGGACGCCTGAGTGCTCGGGAAGGTCGTAATGCCCGGGATTCCCTTTTCGCCCCGATACCATTCAGCAGAGAATCCGAGAGTGCGCTCCCCGTCAAGATCCCACGAATGCCCGTAGCGAGCTTCGATTGAAGAGAATTCATTGTTCTCGCGAGCGTCGGTGAAATCATCGTCTAAATCGAACGCTGTCCCGTTATCGTTTAGAAACGGAAAATCACCTCGCGATCCCGCAAGCTCGAAGTGAAGAAGGTCGCCGTCGCCTCGCCATGTGTATCCACCGGTGACGGTTCCAAAGCTCCCGACGGAGAATCTAGAAGCTTGACGATCTTCGCCGTCCTCATCCGGCTGGACGCTACGCAATCGAACCACCCCACCCGACGCCCCGGCTCCGACAAAAGCCCCTTCGCCGCCCCGGATGATCTCGATTCGCTCCAATGATCCAAGCGGGATATCGCTGAGGTCCACCGATCCGCCTGTCGGGTTGAGCGGGATGCCGTCCAGAAGGACAAGCACGTTCTCGCTACCGGTTCCTCTGATGGAGATTGTCGAAAGCGCGCCAAGTCCGCCGAACGAACGTACCGACACTCCCGGAGTCGCGTCCAGCGCATCGGCCAATGTCAGCGCGCGGCGATTAAGCTCGATAGGATTCAGGACGGTCGCGAATGATGCGGGTCGATCGGCTGCCTCCTCGAATTCGAGTCGCGTGCTCTCAACATAAAGCGCGCCGAGATCGATTATCTCTTCTTCGGTTTCGGCTTCGACCCGCTCTTCTTCCGCAGCCTCATCGGATTCATCCTGGGCGTACGCAGGCAACACAAGGCTGAAAACCAGGACGAAAATCAACATCCGGCGAAACGTGTCGATGCGATATCCGCGACGTGTATTCCCTGACCGCTTCGATTTCATTGGACGTTCAGCGGGCTTTCAGAATGAACAGCCGCGACAGCGTCGCCGTCGAATCCCGCGAATCCCGGGACGGCGCCCATCGGCGATATTTTCCCGTAGTCCAGGATCAGATCGCCGTCATCGTCGTATCGCTCCGTGCCGGGCGCGTCCTCCGAGTCGCCTGTATCAATCAGGCGGATGAATCTGCACCAATCGAGTCCGACATCCGCGAGATCAAAGGCATCGCCGCCCGCCTCACCCGGATCGGTCGGATCGATGCTGTCCTTCAGGTCGCCGTTTCCATTGACCGACGCATACACCGGATGATTCCCGGCGATTCCGGTGTAGCTTGACGGGTTCTGCCACGGCTGCGGCCCGCAGGTGATGTTGTCGGGATTGTAGTCGCACGGCATCGGGAACCATTCCGTTCCGTCCCTGCTGACTTCGACAATCGCAGTCTCGTTCCAGGCGATGTTCTGGTGGTCGCCGTTCCAGTCGCATCCGCCGCTGAAGAACGCGTTTTCAAACACGATGAAGTCGGGTCCGGGTTTGTCGACGATGACGTTGTCGATGAATTCGAGCGTGGCCACGCCGCCGTATCCCAGCGAACACACCCCTGTACCTCCACCAATGACTCCTCCGCCGGATGGGGGACCGAGAAGTGCATCGGGCCGGGTGAATGTCCCGCCGGGTTCATTGAACGCGCCGAACTCGACATTCACTGCATCCGCGAACGGGTCCTCGCAGTACGCGATCGCGTCATCCTGCATACCCGCGTACTGTGCGACAACCTGCACTGTCCCGCCCCACCATTTCGATGTCAGCCGCGAGATCAGGCCGCTTTCGTCGATCTGTGCAAGTTGCCTGCCATTCAGGTCGACACCGGCAGCGCTCCAATCCATGCCA
>CAYLVL010000213.1:0-5200 GCA_964387135.1 uncultured Planctomycetota bacterium | reverse complement strand
CTCCACAGCTTCATGAGGAGGGTGTAGAGCGGATAGCCCGGCGCATGCGGGAAACTGAAGCGATGTACTGCGACGATGAACTCGCCGGCATCACCGGGTGTGACACACGGCGCGATGGTGAAGAAATAGACCAGAAGCGGTACGAGCCAGCTTGCGATCGATCCCAGCAGCTCTATTGTTCGGTTTGTCCTGGCGGTCTGTTTCATTATGAGCCTATATGCTCCAGCCGGATAATCTTGCCGCCCGTCGCCTCACTCCCCTCCGTCCAGGTCGGCCTTTTCCCGTCGCTTCAATTCCTCCCAGTTGTCGAGCACTTCCCCGGGCGTCGATGCCGTCATCTCGCCTCCGAATACATGCGGGTGCCGGTAAACCATCTTCTCAAGGAGCCTTTCGAACATCCCGCGAAGCGTCATCCGCCCTTCTTTCGCTCCGACCTTCGCGGCAAACGCCACCATGAAGAGAAGGTCGCCAAGCTCTTCCTCGAGATTCTCGTCATCGCCGCTCGATATGGCCTCGATTACTTCCGCAAGTTCGCCCTGGAGGTATTTCGGGCAGTCCTCGAGTTTCCTCGCCTGATCCCAGGGGCAGCCGCCTTCACCGAGAAGCGTGTCGATCAATCGGACCATGCTCTCGAACGATGGATCAGCCTTGAGTTCCTCACCCAAAGCCCGTCTCGATTCAGCATCCGGCCCTGCCGACATGACCCGCTAGGTTACATGAGGTACCGCAAAAAATAAAGCCTTGCATGATGTTCCGGGTAGTCATGCCCGATTGCTGGAAATGCTCAATTGCCTTTCTTGTCTTCGTCCTTATCTTCATCCGGCAGGCTGATCTCATCATCATTCGCGCTGGTGAGGTAGTCCATCAGCTCGCCTTCCTCCTCCCGGATGTACTCCAGCGCGCCCGCATGAATTGCATCGATGATCTCGATCGCGGCGCTCACATCCTTCTCATCGCGGAACATCGAGAGTATGGGCTTTACCTGCCTCAGCTTCTCGACCATTCCAAAGGGCAGCGTGATTGTTATTTCGCGATCGGGGTCGATGCTCATGCCGTAGCCTCCCGTGAGCCGTAAATCTATAGGGAAAACAAGGCAAAATCAATCCCGCAGGGAGTGTAATTCCGGCCAATGAGGCCGAAAAAGCCCGGGTGCACCTGATGCGCCTTAATACGATATTAACTATGTCGGTCGCGGCAGGCGGGCAGGCCGTCCCGGCAATGCTGCAATGCCCTGGAAGAAGCTTGTAACAGGAATAGAGGAGATCGTCGGAGTACCCGGTGTCGACGGGATCGACCTTGATTCCGCCCGGCTCAGCTCCGTGCGCGGGCTTATCCGGAAACTCGGCCTGTCGAGACTGAGGCCCAGGGATATCGCGGACGGCTACCTGGCGCTTATTCCGGGAAGAAAGCGAAAGGGAAGAGGGGTCTACTACACGCCTCTCCAGGTTGTCCGTTACATTCTGGATGAGGCAATACCGTTGCCGAGAATCGGCACCCGCAAGTGCGATCCGTTCCCCGACGGCTTCCTGATCCTGGAACCTGCGTGCGGAGCGGGCTATTTCCTGCTGGAAGCGTTCTTGCGATTGCGCGATGCGTACATAAAAGCCTGCCATAAGCCTCATGAAGCGGTTCGGCGGGTTTTAGAGGACAGGATCGCCGGTATTGACATCGATGGGGGCGCGTTGATGGCGTGCCTCGCGGGACTTGTGCAGGAAGCGGGCGACGATCTTGAGATGGCGCTTTCCGACGGGCCGATCAGGATCGCCTTGTACAAGGCTGACTTTCTCGACAAGCGTCTCGATGGATCGTCGTGCGGGCTTGGCAGGCTCCTCGGTGGAGGAATTGCGGCGATTGTAGGCAATCCGCCGTACGTCAGCTTCTACTCGAAACGCGCGGAATCGATAACCCGCAAGGCCCGGCAGTACTACAAGGATAACTACCGTACGGGGAAGGGACGCATCAACACACACTGTCTTTTTATCGAGCGGGCATTCGACCTGCTTGCGCCGTCCGGAATGCTCGGGTTTATTGTCCCGAACACCGTATTAATAATGAAATCCTTCGAGCCCCTCAGAAGATATCTTCTGGATCGGGGATGGCTTCGGTCGATCGTTGACCTGTCGCTGAAGGTCTTTCCCGAGGTCGAGGTTCCGACGTGCATACTGACGATTGAGCGGAAGGATGAGCGCGCGCTTCCGTTCCCCAGGAAGGTCAGGGCTGGATTCTGGGAAAGCGCGAGAGGCGAGGCCCCGATCGATCTTGAGGAGGGCGACCAGGATGAGTTCCGGAAGCTGCCGTACACGATGTTCAACATTCACATACGGTCGGCGGATCGGGATGTTCTCGAATTCATTGAGAATGCGGGCACGCCGCTTGGCGAATTTTTCGAGGTGCGCGACGGGATCAATCCGGCCAACATGACCCACAAGCTTGTGGTTAAGTCTCTCAGGAAGATGGGACCGCCGTTCAGACGGGTACTGAGAGGAAAGGACATCGACTGCTATCAGCTCAGCTGGGACAATCTTTGGGTCCGATACGATCCGGATTTCGCCGACAGGGAGAGGGGCGAGTACTACTTCCTGAGAGAGGAGCGGATCTTTACGGAGGTTCCCAAGATCCTGACTAGACAGACGGCCGATCGGATCGTCGCCGCATGGGACGAGGAGGGATTCTACGCGCTGAACACGCTGCACGTTACGATTCCCGTGAACGATGGCATGAGCCTCAAATGTCTTCTTGCGCTTTACAATTCCCGGTTGCTGAATTACTACTACAGGCTTGTGTTTCCCGACACGGAAAGAGTGTTCCCGCAGGTGAAGACGGTGAATGTCGAAAAGCTGCCGCTGCCTGCCGTTGACGGCCACGGCGGGACACTTGAGCGGCTTGTGGAGAAGCTCGTTCGAACCGTAGAGCACGATCCGGCGTCATTGAGAAGCAGGAAAAAAACTCTGGATGAGATCGACAAAGTGGTGTACAGTCTATACGGACTCGAGCCACAGCATATAGCCAGGATAGAGCGTGCGACAAGATCCTGGACAAGCAAGACGAATAGCGGATGAGGTTGAGAACGGATGATGAGGCATCGCATTGACGGAAGGTCGACAATCCGGCGGGCATTCATGGTGATCGCGCTGAGCGCGACGATTCTCTTGATCGGGCTTGCGGCAGCCGCCCAGGAATCGGATATCACGTTCGTCCCGCCGCCGGAAACGTCGGCGGACACTCTCGCGCAGGACATGGAGTCGGCGGAGGCGTTGTTCAACGACGGGCTGGCGACCATGAACGAAGCCACCCTGAGAAGAGCCGCCGCCGATTTCGAGCGGATCGTGGATCAGTATTCCCATGATTCGAGGCATTTCGACGCCTACTTCGCATCGGCCTATATCCACATGGAGTACCTCCAGGGCGTCTCCGATTACCAGCATGCAGCCAATCTGCTCAACCTTCTCATTACGAACCATCCGTCGAATTACCCGCAGGTGGCGGACGCGCACATGATGCTCGCGCACCTGTACTACCGATGCCTGAGAGACTACGGTACTGCGGCAGAACACCTGAGAGCCGTATTGAACAACACCTTCCTCTCCAACGAGCTTGGGGCGAAGGATGTGGAAGCGAAGGCAATGCTCGCCAAGTGC
The DNA here is from genome assembly GCA_964387135.1 of uncultured Planctomycetota bacterium. Taxonomy (GTDB): domain Bacteria; phylum JAJVIF01; class JAJVIF01; order JAPKYR01; family JAPKYR01; genus CAYLVL01. Next base: position 1,562 of record CAYLVL010000213.1, on the reverse strand, counting down.
TGCCAGAAGCTTGGCCGGTACAACGAAGCGCGGTCCCTCTGGGAAGAGGTCGTGCTGTCCAATCCGGAGCTTGATACCGAGGGACGCCTGGAGTGGATTCGCAACTCGGAAGACTGGTTCATGGTGGATGACGGCACCGTCCGCCTTTTCTTTGAGAGCGATATCGAGCGGGTGGATTACACCAGATGCCTCTCCGGTGTCCGCGACGGGCTGTCAATGGCAGAGTCGACCTGGGGTTTGATGCCTGCGGGGACGGTTGACGTTTTCCTTTACTCCTCCATGGATCACCTGTTTGACTACACGCTCAGGTCGGACGGCTTCGCGCTGCCTGTCGATGCGGAGATATATCTTGCGCTCGACGACCTTGACGATATCGGGCACCTGACCGGCTGGCTGGTCGCGCAGAGGTTGAACACAAGGCCCGACGCGACGGTGTTTCCGTTGCTGCGGGCGGGATTCAATCACTACTTCCTCGGCTCGCGGGATGAGATCGACAGGCTTGCGGCAAGGGAGATCTACTACTACGGCGGCAGGATAGAAGACGTGGGCCTTCTGTTTCCCATGAGCTTCGACTACACGTTCAGCGATGAATTCGCAGCGATGTCGTCGAGCTTCCTGCATTACCTGATAGACGAGGGCAGGGTAAGCACGGACGGATTGGAGGAATTTTATCGACTGCTGAGGGACAATCCGCGGGGCAGATGGCATGCGCCGTTGATGTCCATGCTGGCGAGATACAACTTCGAGGATGGTGATGTTGCTTCCTGGCAGGACACGCTGCTCACGCCGGAGCAGGTCCAGGACCTTTTCGCAAATGTGCTGGATATCGACGTCGCTCAGGAAATAGAGGCATGGCACGGTACGCTTGCGGATGAGATCGCGGCTGTAGAGGCGGAGCTGGGTGCGCTCACCGTGAATGTACAGAGGGTTGATGTCGATCTGTCGACCGCTGAAAAGGCCCTGGAAAGCTGGTGGAACGCGTATCGGGCCGGGGATTTCGACTCACTGATCCAGGCCAGCACGCGCGATATGGCTTCCTTTTTCGAGGAAGCACGGCAGATTTACCAGGAGCAGGGAGTTTTCGAGCAGGTGCTTCTTGACAGCTTCATCATTCCGTACCGCGGCGCGCGGATGGTTGTCGTGCAGACCGGAACGTTCGCGGAAGACCTGTATGTGTTCGAGGTGCAGATCGAGAAATCGGACGGGGTGGAGGAATGGACGTTCGTCGTTCGCAGGGAAGGCAACCTGTGGAAAGTCGACTCGAATTGACAGCCGGATTTCCATGGAAAAATCCGGCTTTAGCTGTCTGAAAAACGCTTCCCCAATCGTTCTAGATTCAGAGGCACGCGCGTAAGCAAGTGCGCATTCCGAGGCACGCGCGTCAGCAAGTGCGCATTCCGAGGCACGCGCGTCAGCAAGTGCGCATTCCGGGGCACGCGCGTCAGCAAGTGCGCATTCCGAGGCACGCGCGTCAGCGAGTGCGCATTCCGAGGCACGCGCGTAAGCAAGTGCGCATTCCGAGGCACGCGCGTAAGCAAGTGCGCATTCCGAGGCACGCGCGT
>CAYLVL010000212.1:0-5201 GCA_964387135.1 uncultured Planctomycetota bacterium | reverse complement strand
CGGCTCCAGACTTTCACTTCTGGAGGCTGGAGACATCCGGTTTACTCTATGTTAGGCAAGGCTTACCGCATCCAAAAGACCGAAGGATTGTGATTTTCCTTGATATCGCCTTTACAGCTGCAGAGGCCGTAGATTGCCTGACGCGTCTCTATACTGGAAAGGTGAATGATACTGAAGAAGTGGCTATGCAATTCGATCTGATCAATGTGAATGGCTATTCCTTATTCATAAATGAAATGTTTGATAGTGCTTTTCCGTATCAGTATGTATGCCGCAGTCAGACGATATCGGTCAAACATCAAAGAAGCTTGCTGGCCTGGCGAATCGGACTGGTCGATCATGCCTGCGAGATAACCAACGAGGTATGTCTTGAGTTCAACTTCAAGGATCCTGACCTTCACGACTGCAGGGACAAGATTGAGAAAATGCTAAAGAGGAAAGGGTAGCTCCGTAGCCCGGCCACCCATTGGCCGGGTTTCGATTGTGTTGGATGGTGAGGTCCCGGCTACAAGGACTGTGGGGCAGACATTCTTGTCTGCCTTCTTAGTTGGGGTGGGATGGCAGACTGGAAAGTCTGCCCCACATGAGGTCGTTGACCTCCTCGCGAGGCTCGGCGAGATGTGTGGAGCGAAGATGCCAGCAGTTTCTGTTGTGTAAGGCAGTCGCGTAGCCCGGGACCCCGCCAACACTTCCGCTGGATGCACCACTCTCTCGACAAGGGATCCCGGGGTCCATTAATCATACTTCGTGCCGTAAACCTCAACATTCCCCTCCTATGCCCAATCCCTCGGGTAAAGGCCGTCCTCAACGTATTGCCGGAAACTCGAATGCTCCCAATCCCACGGCGAATCAACCAATCGATGCTTGACGGGATTGAAATGGATGTATTCCACGCAATTACCGTAATGCTCATCGTCCCGGATGGTTTCTTCCCAGAATCGATCCTGCCACAACCTGCCGCCTCGCCGAGCAGCGCCTCGTTTCTTCAAGGCCCATGTCGTCCACCGTTTGAAGGCCGAAACAACGGCTGAGTAGTCCGCTTCGTTCGGCTGAATGAGCCAATGGATGTGATCGGGAAGGATGACCCATGCGTGGAATCCGACACCGAAATCACGTTCCGCGCGCCTCATCTGACGCGTAAGGAGATCAAAGCATTTCGTGCTTGCGATCCAGGGATGACGCTCGAAGGTATTAAACACGATGAAGAAAATATCGTTAGGATTTCCGGTCTTGTATCGCCGGTAGTTCACCATAAGAACGAATTTTATCATGTATTTTTATGGAACCCGGGATCCCTTGTTGCGGGATTGACCGGACAAGAGAAAGTGCTGTCGGGATCCCGGGCTACGGGACTGCGTGTTTCGCAAATCGGAAAATATGAGGGAAGAGGGAAGTGCTGGACGCTTCACTCGAACTCGGTTGGAAATTGGGGTTTTTCGCGGTTCTTGAAGGCGTCGATGCCTCGCTCCCTGTGACCGGACGCCCACGAGAGCCCGAACAGGTCGGCTTCATACTCTTCCCCGTACCTCAGCGGCAGGTCGGCGGCCATCCTCACGGCCTTCTTGCACATCGCGAGTGCGACCCTCGAGCGCGTGGTGAATCTCTCGGACCAGTTTTTCGCGGCGTCGACCACATCCTCGCCTTTCGGGACGATAGCCTGGACAAGTCCGGCGGCGAGCGCGTCCTTCGCGCTGATGATCTCGCCTGCGAGGATCATCTCGAGCGCTTTCGCGTAGCCGATGTGCCTGAGGAGGCGCTGGGTGCCGCCCCATCCGGGGATGATGCCGAGGTTGCTCTCGGGCAGACCGAAACCCGCGCGCTCGGATGCGATGCGGAAGTCGCAGGCGAGCGCCAGCTCGAAACCTCCGCCGAGCGCGGTGCCGTTGACCGCCGCGACGGTGGGGATGTCGAGGGATTCGAGCCTGCCGAACATGAACTTGCCCAGCCGGGAGAAATACCTCGCCTGCATGGGGTCCATCTCGTAGACGGAGGGGTGGCTCACATCGACGCCGGTGGAGAACACGCGGTCGTTGCCGGTGACAATCAGGACTCGGATCTCGGCATCGTTCTCCACTTGAGAGAGCGCGGACGCCATCTCGTTGACCATGCCGGGGATGATGGTGTTGTACTTGTCGCCCTTGCGATCGATCCTGAGGACGGCGTAGGGATACTCAAGCTCGATTCGTATTTCTTCGGTGTCGGTCAGTACGGTTTCCTCCATCGTTTGCGGGCGCACATGGTAAATCATCAGGTGGAATCAGCGCAACCCTGCGGGGCCCTGGTACGATCCGGTAAGCTCCTCCAGGGTCATCTCGTGCTCCTGGAGATAATCAGAGATGCCCCGGCATATGTCCTCAGCGCGGTTCGGATCGATGAAGTTCACTGTTCCCAGGCCGATTGCCGACGCTCCTGCGATTATCATCTCCAATGCGTCGGTTGTCTCATACACCCCGCCTGACCCGATGATCGGGACATCGAGAGCCGACGCAACCTGGTTGACGATTCTCAGCGCGATGGGTCGGATGGCTCGTCCGGAAAGCCCCGCGTAGGCGCGTGAGAGTCGGGAGCGTCTTGTCTCGATGTCGATCGCCATGCCAAGGACGGTATTGCCGAGGTTGAGGACATCGGCGCCTGCATCGACAGCGGCCTCGGCGATCGGGACGATGTCGGTCACATTCGGCGAGAGCTTGGCGATGAGCGGTTTCGACGTGGCCTTCCGTACTGTGTGGACGAGCTCGTACATGATGTTCCTGTCGGCGGCGAAGTCGAGGAAGCCGTGCTCAACGTTGGGGCAACTGGCGTTGATTTCGAGCGCAGCGAGATCGTCCTGATTGTCGAGGCTCTCCGCCAGCTCTACGTAATCCTCGATTCTGTCGCCGACAAGATTGGCGATAAGAGGAACATCGAGCTTCGCGGCTGCGGGGAGTTTCTCGTCGACGAAGACTTCCAGGCCGGGATTCTCCAGTCCGATGCAGTTGAGCATACCGGAGGGGGTCTCGACGATCCGGGGGTAGGCGTTACCCGTTCTGGGTTCCAGACTGACGGCCTTGAGGGTTATCGCGCCGAGGAACTCGAACTTGGTCAATCCTTCGAGCTCGGTGCCGTAGCCGAACGTGCCGCTCAATGCAATCAGGGGCGTTCTGAGTTTCAAAGGACCCAGAAGAACGGTAAGATCGGGAGTTGTCGAGCCTGTTTTGCTCATCCGTGAGGACCGGTAGCCGTAGCCATTATAGGCGGTCAGGCGGTCTGCTTTCCACAGGACCGGACATGCAGGATGTATGTTACGAGATTGTAGCAGAATGCGATTAAGACTGATATAGCGGTGGATTTGACTTTACGCTGGGAATGGGATATAAGACCTGTGCCGGATACGTCCCGCAACTTAACGGTTTCAAATCATGTTGCACGCTTTACGTGAGCCTGGCGCCCGGTTCGCCGGCATTCCGAAAAGGAGGTCTGGGTGCGAGTAAAGGTAACCAGAAAGGACCACTATTGGATCCTGACGTGCGAGGGGGACACGATCGGGCTCCAGCCGGGACCCATACCTGAGGTTCGCAAAGCGCTTGCCGAGGGCGCGCACGACATCATTCTTGAGTTCGGCAATCTCTACTTCCTCGGCACCACCGGCATCAAAAGCCTCCAGGAGACGGTTGCGTTCATCAAGCAGCATGGAGCGCATCTTGGCATCTCGGCGCCGCAGCGCCAGGTTCGCAGGATTCTGAAGCTGAGCGGACTCGCCAGGGATATCCCGATCTACTTCAACCTGAATGAGGCGATCACAAAGCTCGACATGCTGGACTACCAGCCTGAGGCGATGGAGGAGGCTGCGGATACGCTTGTGGTTGTCCAGAACGAGCTTCAGATGGCGGAAGCGCTTCGCAACGTGTTTTCTTCTCATCCTTTGAATCCCAGATATCATGTCAAGCCGGTTCGGAGCCTTAAGGAAGCGTTCGACATTCTGAGAAAAGAAAAAGTGGACTGCGTCATTATCGAGTCAACGTTCCCCGTATTCCAGGTCGCGAATTTCATCGAGAATGTACAGACGGACGAGAAGATTCCTACCATCCCGATGCTGGTGGTCACCAAGGACGACAGGCTGGAGCAGGCGGAGATCATGATACGTCACGGTGTGCACGAGCTTTTGAGGTACCCGTTCATTCCGGGCGAAGTGGTGATACGCCTCCAGGCGCTGATAAGCCAGATCAAGGACCACAGGCCGTATTATCCACCGGAATCGGTTACGCAGCCGCGCGGGTATAAGGCTTAGCAGAAAGAGGAAGCATTGATCGTTGTAAAGGCAAAATACGAAGCGACAGCCACTATGCGAGAAATCGGAGGCGGTCATGGATGCTAAGGTCCGGAGGGGCGAGCATTTTTGCGTGATTTCCTACGAGGGAGACACGACGGGTCTCATGCCGGGTCCGTTGCCGGAAGTATTGCAGGCTTTGAACGAAGGCACTCGTGAGATCATTCTTGAGTTTTCAGGACTGAAGTACCTCAATCCGAACGGGATCAAGGCTTTGAGGGATACGCTGGAGGCCGCAAAGGTACGTGACGCGAATATCGGAATCGCCGCGCCTCCGGCGCACGTGCGTCGAGCCTTGAGAATCGGCGGGCTGGTTCCGGCCATACCGATTTACCACAGCGAGCGGGAGGCCATCTCGAAGCTCGACATGGTCGATTACCGGGACGAGGCCGCGGTGGAATCGACCGATCGGCTTCTGGTTTGCCAGAAGCAACTTCCGCTGGTCTCTTCCCTAAGGGACGCGCTGAAGGAGCACTCACTCAAGCCGCATTTTCGAATGAAGCCGTGCAGGGATCTCGCACGCGCGATGGAGATCATTCTGAAGGAGAGGATTGATTGCATTATCATCGATGGTGGATTCCCGCTGTATCAGGTTACCGATCTGATTGAGAAGGTTGAGACCGACCCGAGACTGCCCTCCATCCCGATATTAGTAGTGGCGACGGATGACAAACTTCTGGAGGCCGAGCTGATGGTACGGAACGGGGCGCACGAGATACTCAGGTATCCGTTCCGTCCCGTGGAGGTTGTAGTAAGGCTGCTGACACTGATAAGCCACCTGAAGGATCATCGTCCCTACGTCCCCCCCGAAAGCGGCGTACAGCCCCGGGGCTGGAAAGCCTGAAAAGGCGCCTTGATCCTGGGACTGTGATATACTTTAATAAGTCAGCCTCCG
>CAYLVL010000211.1:0-5219 GCA_964387135.1 uncultured Planctomycetota bacterium | reverse complement strand
AATAGGGAACGAGGAGAAGCCGCCGTTTGAGGCGGGCGAGGTGTTCGGCTTGTCGGCGGCATGCGCGCTCTACCGAAGGGAGGCGCTGGAAGCAGTCAAGGAAGTCGAGGGGCCTTTCGATCCGGATTTCTTCGCGTACTTTGAGGACATCGATCTCGACTATCGTCTGAGGCGCGGCGGATGGAAGCTCGGCTACGTTCCGGAAGCCGAGGGCTCGCATCATCTTGCGGGATCAGGGGGAAGAAAGGAGCTTGGGATCAGGATCAGAGCTTATGGCAATCGTCGGCGGATAATGTTGAAACACGAGTCGATCGGCAGTCTCATTCCCGACATCGGCCCGATCATGATGCAGGAAATATACGGGTGGATCCGAGCGTTGATAACCGATCCGATCTCGTGGCTGGTCGGACCATGGGTATTCGCATGGTCATTACCGAAGGTCCTAATGCGAAGAACGCGGCTGAACAGGATACTCGGCACTGACAGAAAACGGATAACAGAATGGCTCAGGCCCGAAAAAGAGAGATGGACTGAGCGTTGAAGTCCCATTTTCAGGGAAAGGAAACGGGGATTGGCGCACCGGACCGGCAGTTAGGAAATGTGGAGAAATGTTGAAAACTCGCGGCAGCTTTTCAGCGAAATCCTGCACTGCTCCAGTTTCCGATTCAGGTAACCAGTTGATAGTTGTCTTTCCACCAGCCGATGTGGAAAGGTGGAAGTCCACAAAAATCGAATAACCTTTTGCATAAAAGTTATGCAATCCATGCTTTGAGGGAGCATTTTCGCGGCTGCCAAAGCAGGTAACCCTGGTTATCCTTTAATCTGACTTACAAGCCGACATGTGGATAATTCCCCCCCTCATTGACTCATAAACACCCCTCGTTCGCATTACAGATTCGCCCGCATCGGTCGAAAATTCCCAACAGGAGCGGCCCTGCGGGCTGCCGTCTTAGTTGTTATATGTTCAACCGTCTGTTCAACGATCCCGTCCAGTTGGCGCTCGAGCGAACGCTCGACGCGTCCAGCGCGAGAGCGCACCTGATCGCGCACAACATCGCCAACGCCGACACGCCGAACTACAAGGCGCTCAGGGTCAACTTCGAGGACATGCTGGCGCAGGAGTTCGGCAAGGCCGAGGCCAAAACCGACATGCCCCTCAGGCGGACCCACCCGATGCACCTCCCGGGACTTCTCGGGGGCAGGCTGAAGGGTACGATCACCGACTTCGGCGTGATCTACCTCGATGATCGGACGACCTACCGCCTTGACGGCAACAATGTCGACATGGATCACGAGATGGCGGAGCAGGCGAAGAACGCGCTTCTGTACTCGAGTGTTACGGAACTCCTGGATCGACGGCTCGCGGGACTGAGAACCGTCATAAGCGAGGGAGCGAGGTAAGATAGTTGTCGCTCTATTCAGCACTTGACATATCGGCCAGCGGACTGACGGCCCAGCGGCTGCGGATGGACCTGATCGCGGACAACATCGCGAACGCGACCACCACGCGCACGCCGCAGGGAGGGCCGTTCCAGAGGCGCATGGCCGTGTTCGCTCCCCGACAGTCTCCCCCGCCCCATCCGGGATACCCCCCGGGCAGCAGGTGGCACGACGACCCGATGCCGTTCGGCGGAGTACGTGTGGTGGGGATTGCCGTCGATCAGCGACCGTTCAACATAGTGCACGATCCCGCGCATCCGGACGCCAACGAGGACGGAGATGTTCTCTACCCGAACATCGATCCGATAGTCGAGATGGTCGATCTGATCGAGTCGAATCGCGCGTACGAGGCAAACCTGTCGGTGTTTGAGACAGCCAAGGAGCTCCTTATGCGAACGCTGTCGATGGGCCGGTAAACGGGAGTCCGGCGAGCGGGATTGAATTTGATTGAAAATCTTTGCCCCTGATAAGGATATTAAAAATGCACCCATCATGATCCCCACCGGTCGGTGGGGCGATTGGTGTATGCGAGCGTCATGATCGAGCCAGGGACAATAAGATCCGTGCTGACGGGTGAATTCCCGGCGCTGGGCATCAAGGGCGGGCCCGGGGGCGCAGCCGACGGGACGGATTTCGCCGATCTCCTCGTTCAGGCGATCGACAGGATCGAGTCGCTTACGGAAGAGAGGGATCAGTTGTCGGTCGATCTGGCGCTTGGCAAGCCGGTGGAGCTTCACCAGGTGATGCTTGCGTCGACAAAGGCGCAGATCGCCCTGGAGCTTCTTATCGAGCTAAGAAACAAACTCATCGAGGCCTACCAGCAGATCAGCTCGATGCCGGTATGATGCTGAGCTTAGCGGCAGGCCGTCGGGGGCAACCATGGAGACCGGAAGCCCGTCTTTCATTGCACAACTTGGCAACCTCTGGTCGAGGCTGAATTCAAGCGAGCGCCTGATCGTCGTCGCGTCGGCGCTCATACTTGTAGTGGCGCTCGCGGTATGGATCAGCGTGACACGCCAGCCCGCCCAGGCGCTTCTCTACGGAAATCTCGACGCGTCCGATGCCGGGCAGATCGTCGCCGAACTCCAGAGTCGCGGGGTCCCCTATACGGTCAGGGACGGCGGCGCCAGCGTACACGTTCCGGCGGACAAGGTGGACGAGTTGAGGATCTCGCTCGCGTCGGAAGGATTCACGCCGACCGGGACGACCGGCTATGAGATCCTGGACCAGTCACCTCTGGGCATGAGCGATTTCCTGCAAAGACAGAACCGAACGAGGGCGATCGAAGGCGAGCTGGCGCGAACGCTCATGAGCCTGGACGAGGTGTCGGCGGCGAGAGTCCATCTGACCCTGCCGGAGCCCACGCCGTTCATCGCCGAGCAGGCGGAGCCGATAGCAAGCGTAGTGCTGAGAATCAATCCCCCGGGCGCCACATTGTCGCGCGACCGGATAGCCGCGGTGCGGACTTTCGTGGCGGGAGCGATAGGATCGCTTGACGCGGACAATGTGACCCTCATCGATCAGAACATGAACCTCCTCACCGGGCCGTCCACTTCGCAGCCCGGCGCTCTGCTTCCCACGCAGGAGGAAGCGCGAAGGAACTACGAGATGCAGCGTGCGGCGGATATCCGAACGCTCCTGGAGCGACCGTACGGCGTCGGCAATGTAGCGGTGAGCTTCTCATGCGAGATGGACTTCGATCAGGTGTCGACCGAGAGTCTGGAGTATGAGCCTGTCAGCGGCACGGATCACGGAGTCCTGCTCAGCGAGGAGAGAACCGAGGACTCGATGGAGGGCGAGGGTTACGCACCTCCGGTCGGAGTGCCGGGAACCGAGAGCAACATTCCAAGCTACGTTGGTGCAAGCGGACAGCCGTTCGAGTCGGAAAGCTCCACCGAAACGAAGAACTACGAGATTTCCAGCACTCACGAAGTGAGGACACAGGCGCCCGGCACTGTGAAGAGATGCTCGGTAGGCGTTGTTATCAATTCCGCAGAGATGGGAGAGCCCCCGCCGGCAGGTGAGAAGGCGGAGATCGAGAACCTGGTCGCGGCGGCGGGTCTTCTCAATTTGGAGGGAGGAGACACGCTGACCGTCGCCTTCCGTCCGTTCGATACGAGTCTGGAGGAAGAGCTTGCAGCGCAGGAGGCGAAGATCAACGCTGCGGCGATTCGCGATCTGGTGATAAGGACTGCCATCGCGTTCGTGGTCCTCTGGATATTCTGGATCGTGCTCAGAAACTTCCTGAAACCGCTCGAAAAAACGATGCTGATTCCCGACTCCCGCGAGAAGGAAGAGGAAGAGCTTCCACCTGTGGAGCTCCCCGCCGTCGACGAGGCGACCCGCGAGAGGCTCAGGATACGCGAGGAAATTGAGAAGCTGATAAAGGAAGACCCGGCGGCGGCATCCAAGGTCATCAAGACCTGGCTCAAGGAGTAGTCATCGCTCGAACATTTCAACACGGAATCCACCGTCGGAATCCGGAACCCTGACCGATACTTCTCCCCTTGACTTCCCTTCCTTGAACGGAAGGGATTCCTTTCTCTTCCCCTTTACCAGAGCGACTTCCCGGGGCTTCCCTTCACAGCCTACAAACACGATCTCGATCTGCCTTCCGGGGACGCGGTAAGGCCCTGATGTCTTCTCTCTGATGAGGGCTCTCCTGCCCCGCCCGGATTCTGTTCTCAGACGAATCGTCGCCAACTGCCCATTTTCGTACTCGCGTGTCTCACCGTCATCTTCATAAAGGACCGTCTCACCCGTGCCCCCGTTGTAGCATTCGATTCTCAGAAGCGATCGATCAATTTCCATCGTTGATTGCGCGAGAATCCACATCGGAATCGTCGCCCCTCCCCTTACGAAAAGCGGCATACGTCCGAGATCCGGTCTCTCCCAGATCTCCGACGATCCCTCATGCATTTCGCCGGTATGGAAATCGACCCAGTTGCCTTCGGGGAGCCTGATCCTCTTGCGCGCAACTCCCTGGAAGAATATCGGGGCGACAAGAAAATGATCGCCGAACATGAACTGCTTCGACTCGTTTGCGAACCGCTCATCATCCGGGAACGAGAAGATCATCGGACGCATGACCGGCACTCCGGTCTCGTGCGCCTGATGGAAAGCAGAATAGACATAGGGAAGCAGGCGATATCTGAGCTCGATGTAATTACGGCAGATGTCGAGCACTTCCTCGCCGAACGCCCACGGCTCCTGCGATGCGGTCCCGATGCCTGAGTGATTTCGAAAGAACGGGTAGAACGCACCAAGCTGGGTCCATCTCGCGAGCAGCTCGCCGTGGCAATGTACGCCGAAGCCCCCGACATCCGCTCCGCAGAACGGCATACCCGAAAGACCGAGATTGCACAACATCGGCACGCTCGCCTCGACATGGCTCCACCGACTCATGTTGTCCCCGGTCCAGATCGCCGAATAACGCTGCGACCCCGCGCATGCCGACCGGGTGAGGAAGAACCTTCGCTGGTTTGGATGCCGCTCGTTCCACACCTCCGCCGCTCCCATGATTTCCAGGTGCGGGTAGAGGTTACCGAACGCCGTGTGAACCGGATTACTCCACTGGTTCCTGTTATCGGCGGGCTCGTTCATGTCGAACCACATTCCGTCGAGACCGCTCTCGTCGGCGAAATCGCTCGCCAGTTTGCCGAACCACTCGCGGACTTCCGGCTCGCGGAAGTCGGGATACAGAACGTCGCCCGGCCACGCCTTTCCCCTGTACGGTTCATCGTTCTCGGAGAAGAAGTATCCATTTTCAAGACCCTTGC
>CAYLVL010000210.1:4031-5262 GCA_964387135.1 uncultured Planctomycetota bacterium | reverse complement strand
GGGATTCCCCCAGCGCGTGTACCCGTCTGCATTGACAAGGCGGGGCTCGGTAGGGCCGGTCATGGTTACATCTGCCGCGCCAAGATGGTACTCGTCGCCCCTGGTGAACATGATTCCATGCACATCGAATCCCGCGACATGCGGAGCCTTCGGGAATGGATGCTCGAGGTTGATGTCGATCTGGAGACGGTGATTCGACGCGTCGACCAGGAGGTTCTTGAAAGTCAGAAGACTCTGCGGAGTGCCTTCTCTCAGAAGCGGCACGACGTTGAAGTGCAGGTCGGCTGATCTCTGCGGAACCGCGCTTGCAGTACCGGTCTCGAGGTTCACCGCGATCTGCCATATGCCCCAGAGCCATCGCCCGTAATCGTTTTCAGCAAGGGAAGCGGTATGTCCGCCGGGTCTAAGAGACGGGCTCACCGGTGAGTTCGTAGAGCAGCCGATCAGGATAGCCAGTACGGATACGAGCACCAGGAGGAGGAAAATCCGGTGCCGAAGCATGAGGCGGCCTCCCTATAATATAACATAGAGTTTTATACGTACAGTATACGGCAGAACTGCGTCAGGGTCAATGCCGACGACTGCCGCCTGTTCGAACCTTTTCCCTTTCAACCCGCTTCGCGTCTTTCTTGTCCAACTATCGAACTACCAACCCGCCGTCGACGGGTGTTATAATCACATTTCGGCTGTTTGGAGAGCTATCCATGAAACATACCGTTATCGCAGTGCTTGCAGCGGGGGCAATGCTGATCGCCTTTTCGCCTGCTGTTTCCCGACCGGATGCGAAGCACATCACGGCGGACGAACTCAGCTCCGCATTCGATGAGGTCGCCCGGAATTACGGGGCGGTCGAGTACTCCATTTTCACCTTCATGGTCGAATTCGGTCGATCGCCCGAGAGCCTGGATGAGCTGAGGGACACGGGTCACCTCAACGTGCTGATGACGAATCCTTATACCGGCGGTGAAGTGCTGTCGCTTGGCCCGGAGGACTACCCGGACGGCGACCTGGCGGGCAACATATGGGTCTCGTCACGTGACGATGGGCACGAGACGCATGTCGAAGCGTGGTACGTCCGGCGCGATACGGATCAAACTCTGTATGTCCGATCGATGGTCAAGCGAATCTACTTGTATCAGTCCTCGATTGATTATGAGTACTTCTTCGGTAACGATCTTCCTCGCGACGAGCAGTTCGTCGCGGTGTATTGCAGACAGGCTGTCGACGCGCT
>CAYLVL010000210.1:0-4021 GCA_964387135.1 uncultured Planctomycetota bacterium | reverse complement strand
GACGGATTTCGACGACATGTACGAGAACGGCGATGTCAACGTGCACTATGTCAATCCGGTCACGGGGGAGCTCGCGGTGGCCTCGGAAGACCTCTCGGCGGGCGATTTCTGGTACGAGAAGATCGGCGAGGACGGCTACATACTCATCGGATGGGGCAGAGACGAGCCGGTCTTTTTCGCTACGACCGATGATGACGCGGAGACGGAGTTCTACGAGGAATGGGCCGATCTTCTGGAGGAGGATGGAGGGGAAGGGGAAGGCGGAGTGGCGGAAGACAATTCAATGGAAGAAAACTCAACAGATTGCGGGTGAGTGCAGGGCAGAACAAGACATAATTCCTCCCTCCCGCTTGCCCGGCATGAGCCTGCCGAATGGCGAGGGGGGGATAAAAAGGGGGAGTACGGGATCAAGGCATGCTTCACTGAGGTTGAGTTATGACGATTACCAGCGACAAGAAGGCCAAGTCCCGGGATGAAATACGACCTGAATCGAGACCCTACAAGCCGAAAGCCCCGGTCAGGATAGTTACAGCCGCAAGTCTTTTCGACGGCCATGACGCCGCGATTAACGTCATGCGTCGCATCCTCCAGGCCACGGGCTGCGAGGTTATCCATTTGGGGCACAATCGATCGGTAGGCGAGATTGTGGACGCGGCTGTCGACGAGGACGCGAAGGCTGTCGCCATGTCCTGTTATCAGGGCGGGCACATGGAGTCGTTCAAGTACATGTACGACCTGCTGCGCGAGCGCGACGCAGACCACATCAAGATTTTCGGCGGCGGTGGCGGGGTCATTGTGCCAAGGGAGATCGACGAGCTGCACGAGTACGGCATCGACCGCATCTTCTCTCCGGACGACGGTCGCAGGATGGGTCTCCAGGGAATGATCAACTACATCGTCGAAACCTGCGACAGGCCGATCTGGGAAATCGATGATCGTCCGATCGATAAGATCATCGCGAATCTGGACACCTCTCATCCAATCGATATTGCGCGAGCGATCACGTATCTCGAACAGTCGGAGGAAGCCGGAGACGAAGCCGAGAAAATCCGTGACGCCGTCGATGAGAAACTCAAGGCCAACAGAAGGATTGTGCCGGTGCTGGGTGTCACTGGAACAGGCGGGTCGGGCAAGTCTTCTCTCTGTGACGAGCTTGTCCGGAGGTTCCTTAACGACAATCCCGATTCCCGCGTCGGGATTATCTCGATTGATCCCACACGCAAGCGCACCGGCGGCGCGCTTCTCGGCGACCGTATCCGCATGAATGCTGCGGTCGGCGAGCGTGTCTATATGCGCTCGCTCGCCACGCGGGGCAGCGTGAGGGAGATCGCCGAATGCCTTCCCGATGCGATCAGGGTCTTGAAGGCCGCGGGCTACGATTTCATCTTCGTCGAGACATCCGGCATCGGTCAGGGCGATACAGGCATCGTCGATTACTGCGATGTCTCACTTTACGTCATGACGCCTGATTACGGCGCGGCCACCCAGCTCGAAAAAATCGACATGCTCGATTACGCCGACTTCATCTCGCTCAACAAGTTCGAGCACCCCGGCGGCAAAGACGCGCTGAGGGATGTCCGCAAGCAGTATCGACGCAATCACGAACTGTTCCACGAGCCCCCCGATGATGAGCTTCCGATTGTCCCGACAATCGCGAACCGGTTCAACGATCCGGGCGTCAATCTCCTCTACCTGCGAATCCTCGATCGCTTCGGCGAGAAGATGGATATCGGATGGTCGTCCACTCTTTCCCGCCCGTCCATGGAGGAAGTTGAGGCGTCCAAGCGGACCGGAATCGTGCCGCCGGAGAGAATTCGCTACCTCGCTGAGATCGCCGATACCGTCCGTGACTACCACAAGTGGGCACGTGAGCAGGCGGGAATTGTATCGAGAATCTACCAGGCGTACTCCATGCTTTGCGAACTTGGCGATCAGCCTCCGTGTAGAGTCGCCCCATATCCCGATGATGCTCCTCAGCCGAAGTCCGAGGCGATCAGGGAACTACGGAAGATCTATCAGGAAAACAGGGAGAAGCTCGACAGGCAATGCCTCGAAATCATCGAGGGTTTGCCTGAGTTTGAGCAGATGTACTCGGGCGACGAGTTCGTCTATCACGTGAGGGGCAGGGAGATAAGGCAGCCGTTCACTTCTGAAACGCTGGCGGGAACGAAGATCCCGAAGGTCAAACTGCCGGATTACTGGGACTGGGGACGCTATCTGTACTGGCGACTGAAGGAGAATGTGCCGGGCGAGTTCCCGTACACTGCGGGAGTCTACCCGCTCAAGCGCGCGTGGGAGGATCCGAAGCGGCAGTTCGCGGGCGAGGGACCGCCGGAGAGGACAAACGAGCGATTTCACTACCTGTCGCGGGATGATGAGGTTAAGCGGCTTTCGACCGCCTTCGACTCGCTGACGCTTTACGGACACGATCCGGATGAGCGTCCCGATATCTACGGCAAGATCGGCGAGGCCGGGGTGGCTATCAGCACCCTCAACGACATGAAAATGCTGTATGACGGGTTCGATCTCGCGTCGCCCAATACTTCCGTCTCGATGACCATCAACGGACCCGCCCCGATCGTTCTCGCCATGTTCATGAACACCGCCATCGACCAGCAGGTGGACGTGTTCACCAGGCGCGAGGGTCGCAAGCCCACCGAGCAGGAATACGAGGAGATTTTCGAGAAGACGCTCCAGGTCGTTCGAGGCACGGTACAGGCCGACATTCTGAAGGAAGACCAGGGCCAGAACACCTGCATCTTCTCGACCGAGTTCGCGCTAAGGATGATGGGTGACATCCAGCAGTTTTTCATCGACCACAACGTGCGCAATTACTACTCGGTCTCGATCTCCGGCTATCACATCGCCGAGGCGGGCGCGAACCCGATCACCCAGACCGCATTCACGCTGTCGAACGGCTTCACCTACGTCGAGTATTACCTCTCCCGGGGCATGCACATCGACTCCTTCGCGCCCAACCTCTCGTTCTTCTTCTCCAACGGCCTCGATGCGGAGTACACGGTGATCGGCAGGGCCGCCAGGCGTATCTGGGCGATCGCGATGAAGAACCTGTATGGCGGCAACGATCGGTCGCAGAAGCTGAAGTATCACATACAGACATCCGGTCGGTCCCTTCACGCGCAGGAGATCGGCTTCAACGATATCCGCACCACCCTCCAGGCGGTCATCGCCATTTTCGACAACTGCCAGTCGCTTCACACGAACGCGTACGACGAGGCGATCACCACGCCGACCGAGGAGTCGGTGCGTCGCGCGATGGCGATCCAGCTTATCACCACCCGCGAGTTCGGCTGGGCCAAGTGCGAGAATCCCACCCAGGGCGCTTTCTTCACCGAATGGATGACCGACGTGGTGGAGGAAGCGATCCTGAAGGAGTTCGAGAGCATCAGCGAGCGCGGCGGTGTGCTCGGCGCGATGGAGCGCGCGTACCAGCGCGGCAAGATCCAGGAGGAGAGCCTCAAGTACGAGCGCCTGAAACATACCGGCGAGCTCCCGATCATCGGCGTGAACCAGTTCATCGATCCGGCGAAGCTCGCGGACGACTACCGCCCGCCGGAAATCGAACTCAGGCGCGCGACCTATGAGGAGAAAGACCGTCACCTGAATCGCTGTCGCCAGTTCAACGCCGAGCGGGCCGACACGCAGCCCGAGGCGATCGCGCGACTGAAGAAGGTCGCGCTCGAAGGCGGCAACATCTTCGCGGAATTGATGCATACGGTGCGTCACGCCAGCCTCGGCGTGATAAGCCAGGCATTATTCGAAGTCGGCGGGCAATACAGGCGGAATATGTAGCATTGGAATTCGCGGTCAGAACCCAGGTCACAGACGTGGACCTACCGATGAATCGATCCCCCCAACCCCGGTAGGCCCGCATCTGCGATGTGGGTTCTTCATTCGCGTTACTTGTGTGACGGAAATTGATTTTTTCGTGATAAAATATGTCAGGATGGGTTGACAGGGTCGCCGGGGGGGTAGAATTCCTAGTGAAGGGCATAGGGAC
>CAYLVL010000209.1:0-5323 GCA_964387135.1 uncultured Planctomycetota bacterium | reverse complement strand
GTACGACCATCGGCATTGATGGTAACCGAGCGCCCAGAGAGGGGGCATGTCGATTCGTCCGGTGAGAGCGGTGTAACGCGAGACGACATCGGCGATCGCAGGGCCGTCGATGATGTAGAGATCGAGCACGTCATCCTCGACGCTGATACCGAATGTGCGGCCATCGTCCATGCCAAGGTCGTAGCGAACCTTCCGAGGGGTATCCAGAAAAACACCATGACTTACCGGCTTTCCTCTCGGGCCATTGCAGCGATGCTCGATGAAGAAGTTAACGCTGGCATAGAGCGGATCGACGCATGTGGAATGCGGATTGACCTGCTGGTGCACACCCCCGGCGTAGATGTCCATGTTCCACATGGTCAGCCTGTCGCCGCGTTTGTCGAGGGAGCCGAACTTCTCGCCGAAACCGTAATAGTGGGAGTCCTCGGGCATCTCGACACGGCAACCGCACATGCCTTCAGAGAGCCGGAACATCCCGGTAACGAGGCATCTTCCGTCGGAGACAACGACCGAAAAGGAATCCTCTTTGTATTCGAAGGTCAACCCGCCTGCACAAACGGAACCGCTACTCGCATCCACATCGACTTCACCGTCCTCGATTGCATCGGGCGCTAGCATGTAGGATAGTGTGTCGGCGAATTCGTCGGTTGATGCGACGCGAATGCGCATTACCCCGTCGCGCGCATGCTCGATGCGAACGAAGCCGTTCTCGCACGCAAGGAAAGCGTAACCGTTCTGTTTCGATAATTCGGACATATTGCCCAGATATCTTGCGCTCTGAATCATAGTGAGGGGTATTGTATCAGAGTCGCAGCATCGCGGGACAACTGTACATGTAGAGCTGGGGGCATGCGACCCGTGACCAACCCGGCACATTGCCATAAGCCCGTGTGGTGTTAGGGTTGCAGGCATACGGTCGCGGATCGTGAAGAGGGTGTGGGTATCCGATACCCCCCCCGAATTTTGCCGCCTCGATTACCCGGCTTCCACGATTCGCGGACGGCGATTCAAGCGGCATGCACATTCCGGGTACACTGGCAGGCGCGCTCAGGCTCTCGATCTTCGAGGGCTCGCTGTTTGCCGTTTACTGGAACATAGTCGCGGGGATCATCATCAACGGTCTCGCGCTGGCGCTGGGCGCAAGGCCCGTTCATCTCGCGATATTGAACGGTCTTCCGCTGCTCAGCCAGATATTCGGACTGCCCGCCGCGAGGCTGATCCAGAGGCGCGACATCCGCAAGCCGTTCGTGCTCTGGCCGGAGGGCATCTCGCGACCGGCGTGGGCACTGATCCCGCTGGTGGTGCTTTTCCCGCCGGACACATCCGTGCGAATCTGGTTCACACTGGGGGGGGCCGTGCTCAGCCACACTGCGCATGCCGGGGGCGCGGTCGGATGGATAAGCTGGGTGAGCTTCGCGGTCGGGATAACCATGGGCATCTACATGCCGTTCATGAATGAGAGGCCGGTTCAATAACGAAATACCATGTGCTGACCATCCAGAACGGAAGTACATCGCCCATCCGCGCATTCCATCGGCAGAAGCCGGCGGACCTTCCCCACCATGTCGATGTACACAATGCACCAAGCCACGGGCCTTTCCCGACCTCGCTTATCTCCAGGCCATGGCTCTCAACAAGCTTCCTGAAAGCTCTCAGCGTCCAGAACTGGACGTGCCCGCACTCATAAGCATAGGGAACGGTCTCCATCTCGTCTCCCTTCCCGATTCTTCTTCCCCTCAGCCTCGCCTTCAGTCTCTGGAGCACGCTGAAAAGCCAGTATGACCAGCCGAGGAATCCGCGCCTGTCCAGGGCGTTTTCGATCTCGAACGGACCGTACCCGTTGGGAATGCTGGCAAGGATGATCCCCCCCTCGACAAGCCTCTCTCTCGCGGCATCGAGGACTTCGCCGGGCTTCCGGAGATGTTCGAGCACATCCGCCATGACGATGATATCGAAACGCTCGTCAGCGCAAACGTCGCCGATTGTCTGGGCGCGGAATGTGATTCCTTCCGGACAGGGATTGTGCTCGATTGCGTACTCGATGGACGGCTCGTGCGGATCGATCGCGAGGATATCGGCTCCAAGATCGCCGAGATGAACCGTCACCATCTGACCGTTCGAGCAACCGACATCGAGAAGGCGCACCTTGCGGTCCGGGAGCCTCCTCGCGTGATCCGATATGCGCGCCCGGAGGAACTCAAGCTTCTTGCGATGCCCGAAGACATTCTCGGGTGGGAGGGGGACTTTCTCACTCATTCGGATCGATTCTCCCCTCTCCGACCGATCCTTGTGGCGGGATTCCCCGCGACAATCGCTCCTGCCGGAACGTCTTTCGTCACGACGCTCCCCGCCCCCACCACGGCACCGGCACCGACGGTTACGCCGGGAAGGATGATCGCACCGCCGCCGATCCACGCCCCATCCTCGATCGCGACCGGCGCCAGCGTCAGTCCCTGACCCAGAATCGGATCCGTCGGCGATTCGATCTTATGACCCGACGACCACACAATCGCGCCGGGTCCAAAAAGCACATCGCTGCCTATCTTCACTCCGCCGGAGCCCTGGATCAGAGTATTGCGATTGATCCAGGTGCCGTCGCCTATCTCGATGCCGGACTCGGGCCTGTAGGCGTCCGTTGTAAGCACGACGCCAGGGTAGAGCACAACGCCTCTACCAAGGATAATGCCCTTGTGGCGCTGTCCCGGAGCGGGTTTGCCGCCCTCTATCACGCAACCCGGACGGAGATCGCAGTCGGGGCCGATCGAGACGACCAGAAAGGTTCGCGCGAACCACACGCGCCATCTCCGCTTGATCTCCCTGAGTCCCGATCTTATGCCCAGCATGGTCACCCACCTTTATCGGAAGTCCCGCCGCACTCATTCAGCCAGCGATCGAGCACATTTCGAAGCTCATCGAGCGATCGAACCCTCGCGTCGGCCCCGGGATCGAGATGGCTGAACTTGTCGGTTTCCAGAAACACCGTCCTTGCGCCCGCCTGTTTCCCCGCTTCAATGTCGAATGTGAAATCGCCGACCACGACCACCCGGTCGGGCTTGGTCCCTAGAAGGTTGCACGCGGCACGTACGCTTGCGGGATCGGGTTTAGGGGGAGCATCCTCTCTCGCGATCACAACTCCGAAATCCACCCCATGGTTCGTCGCGATGAGCTCGACCACCTCGCGCGAGTTGCGGGTGATTACCCCTCTTGCAATACCCATGTCCTCAAGCCATGCAAAAAGATCATGAACGCCGGGAGCAAGGCTCGCATCCCTCGCGGCCTCAAGCTCCCGCTCCATCAGAATCGCGATCTTGACCTCCTTCTCTTCCCCGTCCAGGGCTTCCAGTCCCTCGATGATGAAAACCGACTCGTCACCGAACAGCTCGCGCTTGATCGCGGGAAGGTCCAAAGGTGAGTGCACCAGCACCCCGTCAAGGTCAAAAAGAACGGCATGAATCGCCTGTTTCATACACAACTCCAAACCAGAAAAGGGGCGATGCCCCTTTCTCGATCGGATATCGGGCCATCAATGGAAACCGGCGTTTATTCGAATCGCTCGAGGGTCATCACCGCGTCAAGGACATAGTTACGGCTTTCCAGCCAGTCGAATGCGACCTCGAGCTCCCTGGATACATAAATCCCGAACCAGCCGCTTACATCGAGAACCCGGCCAAGCCTGATGTTCGCCACAGGCTTCTTATCAACATAAAAAACCAACTCGTAGCGATGCAGCCTTTGCGGATCGGTGACGGTCTGGTAGTCGCCCTGAACCATGATCGAGTGAGTATCGCCGACCAGAGAGTCGCTCGCGGTCCACGGCACATGTTCGACAAACGCGCCGTCCTTTTCTTCGATCACGATGAACTGACCGCCTCCTGTGATAAGAAAAGCGAAGTAGTTGTCGGCGTCGCGATATCCGAACACAAGTCCATATCCCGCCGACTCGTCCCCGTCAAGAAACGTCACTTCGCCTTCGTACGAGAAGTCGAAGCCAATCTGTCCGAGACCGGTGTTTCTGACTGTAAACGGGAAATCGCTGCTGCGAAGGACGTAGAGCCCGTCCTTGATCTCCGAGTCATCTCCTTCCGGCCATCCTCTCGAGTTGTTCCGAAAATCCTCTCGAACTTCAATTCTCCCGACATTCCCGCTTGTATCGATGCTCTCCGTTTCCTCGCCGGGCTTGAACGCCCCCCAGTCGAGGCTTGGATCGACATTCCCGCTCTCGTTCGCGATCACCCTGAACGACTGGATGAGCTGATTGAAATGATCCATGTTGACATCGTCCATCTCGCTCATCAGAACGCTCTGGACGAGCATGTAGGCGTGCGTCCGGCTGGCAGTGAGATAGTAGGTGATCGTTATCTCATCGTTCCAGTCCGGAATACGCACGCGCCGACGATAGACATGCACGTGGCTCTCGCCGAGGTAGATCTCTTCAAGGAAGAAAGTGCCCGATGCCTTCGTCTCCTCGAAACCTTCGACAACGGCATTGACGGCCGACTCGCTGTCGGGATACCCGGGCGAGCCGTCAGCCAGGTGCTGATCGACGAGAATCGCAACATTGGAGAGATAATCCGGATTCCCGTCGACATGGATGAGCAGCTTGTAGGTTTCGCGCTTGTCCTCGGAGACATCGACCCGCAACGCCTCTATCGATCCCTGCTGCACCTCGATCATCCTGTCGACATCGGTCTCCAGAATCCAGTACGCCGGATACCTTAGCCTGAATCCGGACTCCTCGTCCACGTAGTCCGTGAGCTGGCTGGGTTGCGGGCTGTCATATTGATATATTCCCGCGGCCAGAAGCAGTATCAGTGCAAGATGCTTGATTCCCATTCTTACGTCTCACCTTCCTCTTGCCCAGGCACACCAGATTATCGCTATCCTAACGAGCCTTGTCCAGAAAAGCAGCCCCGAGAATTCCGGCATTTCCGCCAAGAGAAGTGAGCTCCACTGAGATCGTCCTCTTGTGCGGAGTGATGAGATGATCGCTGAACGAGTCCTTCAGCGAATCCTCGAACTGGTTCCATGCACCCAGTATCCCACCGGTTAGAATGATAACTCCCAGATCGAGAAGGTTCGCGGCATCCGCGAGAATAACGCCGAGCCTGCGACCATACTGGCGCCAGGCCTCAATCGCGGCTTCATCGCCTGCTTCCGCACGCTCATGCATCACCTTCGGCTCGACCGCCTCCGTCAGGCCGGCCCGCTCGCGGTAATCCTCCATCAGCCCGGCCTTCCCGACATATTGTTCGAGACAGCCTCGTCCGCCTCCCGGGCATTCAGGACCGTCCGGTGCGTATGTCATCTGCCCGATCTCGCCCGC
>CAYLVL010000208.1:0-5375 GCA_964387135.1 uncultured Planctomycetota bacterium | reverse complement strand
CACCTTGTTCCGATTCTCGGGCATCGGAAATCTCGGGCTGAAAAGAAGCGCGGCGTCCTCCGGGCCGCAATAGGACATGCAGAATTCGTCTCTCACGTTCATGGAGCCCTGGAACCAGTCGCACTGCCAGTAGCTCGTGGCCCCGTAATCGGCGGCCATGGTCGACCACAAAGGCTCGCTGGGATCCCCGGGATCGAAAGATGTCGCATAGTAGTCCGGCGGGAAATACTCAGCCCAGCTTGCATCCACCGCATAGCCGAAGGAAACCGGTCCGGGGGCGAAACTGAGGTGATAATGCCTCGTGTGCGACATACCGGGCAGGAAGGTGTTCCTGTTCGCGCTTGAGATGAATGTCTTGTAGGGATTGACAACCGCGTCGGCACCCTCACTGAAGCCCGGCGGAATGAGCCTGCCCTCGAAGTAGCTGAAAGGCTTCGGCCGATCGGAGAATTCAACCGGATTCCACCAGCGTGTGTATCCGTCGGGATTTAGAAGCGCAGTCTGGCCGACCGTCCATCCCGGGGTGGTTACGCCCGTGGATTCCCAGGTCAGCTCGGCGGGCAGTATGGCGATGCCCCGGACATCGAATCCGGGGTACTGCGTGTAGTCAGGCATAGGATGGGTCAGCGTAACCTCGACGACAATCGTGTCGTCGGGCAGGATTATGCTGTTGCCGATCTGGACCGAGTTCGGATCGAACGCCTCCATGATGGCAAGGGCATTAAGGTGCCACGTGGCGTTTCGAACCGGCTCGATCTCGATCTGAGTCCGGTCCGCGCTCACGTGTATCCGGTAATAGCCGAGCAGAGCGCGCGGAAGCTCAGAATCCTGAGAATTGCTCGATGCCGACATCACAGGCTGATCGGTCGGCATGACAATCGGGTTCGACACCCCCTGGCATCCGACCATGCAGAGAGTCGCCAGCAAAAGCAAAACAATACCACCGGTCGCCCACGTCCGGTTTGGGGGATTAGCAGGGAAGACCATACTCCAATAAACCTCCCGTAATGGGGGATATTCATCCTTGGCAATTATAGGCGATTAGCGCCTTCACTACAACATCGAATCCGCGCCCTGCGCCTCGCTGTCTCCGATCAGCAGCACGATTCAGACTTCTTAAGTCCGATTGACCTCCTTCCTCGCCAGCCCCACCTTCAGGAACAGCAGCGGAAGCGCATAAGCAACTGCGAGCCCCATGGCCAGATACGCCAGGGATACCATGCTCTGCCGGTAGTAACCGCCATCGGTTCCCTTGAGCACTTCAAGTACCCTGTCGAAGCCGAGCTTCAGGCAGAACACGACGATCAGGCCAAGCACCGCCCGCGTCAACAGCCTGCCCGTAGATCCCTTCACATCGAATCCTACCGTCCTGCCCTCCAGAAGATAACCGATGCCGAGTCCCGCCATGGCTCCGAGAATCTTGTCGGTATACTCGACCGGCATCGCGACAGGTACGAAATACGCCGCCAGCAGAAGAATCATAATCTGCAATCCGAAAGGTATCCGCCCGATGATCCGGCGGACCGGCTTGTCCGGCAACAGCCATATCAGAAGCACCAGGAAGCCGATGAGCCAGCCCGAAATCACATCCTGCGGGAAATGCACACCGATGTAAATCCGCGAAAAACCGATGAGCGCGATCAGAAGCGGAGCAACAATCCAAAGCCACCTTCGCCTGAGCATCCGCGCGAGGTATCCCCAGACCACCATCGCGGCCTGCGCGTGATTGCTTGGCCAGGAGGGCGATGTCTCATGCATGAGGGGGGCGACTCGCGACGTGATGCCGTGCTCGTCGAGCACTCTTGACAACGACGACATTGAGCTTGTCGGTCTCGGAATGTCGAAGAAGAACTTGAGAGACATGTTGAGGTAGGTGGAAAGCAGATAGACGAACGAAAGCCCTCTGGCAACTGGCTTGTTCACGCACCAGAACATGACGGCGATTAGCGCGAGGTAGCCTTCCTCGGCACCGATTGCGGTAAGTCCGATGAACAGGACATTGCCTGCCCGGCACCGCCATGTCTCGACTTCGAGAAGGATCCGGTATCCCCAGGGAATGAGATCATAGAGGAATTCCGTCATCAGGAGTACTTATAGCACACCGGGACGGAATTTTGGTTAAACGCGGGGGATGCGCCCGGCCGAGGAATTGTCACCCGATATGGAACGCGGGCTTCCAGCCGACAGGAACGCCCGCCACCGGCGGGCACCAAACCGAATCAAGTTGATCGATGCAATTACTCCGGCAATCGTACCGGCATCACGACGTAGGTGTAGGAATCGTCCGACGGGATTCTCAACACCCCGGGTTCGAGCGAGCCGGCATACGACAGCGTCACCTTGTCGTCATCAACCGCCAGAAGCGGGTCGAGCACGTACTGGTAATTGAACGCCACCTTCAGCTTCTCGCCCTCGCGCTCGATCGGCACCTTCACCTCGGCCTTGCCCTCGCTCTCGGCCTTGGATGAGATGGTCAGATGATCGTCGTTGCTCTCCAGCACGGCCATGTCCCGACCGTCCTGTTGCCGCGCCAGAATCCCGACCTGCTTCAGGCTCGCGATCAGACGCTCCCGATCCACGGTCAGCAGGCCCTCCGACTCCTCCGGCACAACCTTCTCGTAGTCGGGATACGGAGTGTCGAGCAGGTGCGTGACGATCTCCACCTCGCCGCCTTCACCCAGCCTGAACAGCGCGAGGTTTTCGGCAAGGTGCAATTCAAGATCACCTTCCCAGCCCATACCCAGAATCCTCGCAAGCTCGTGCATTGTCTTCGCCGGTATAAGGACCGCCTTATCGCCGTCCTCCCTGCCCTCGAGCTCGTCGGTAACCATCGCCAGACGTCTGCCGTCAGTCGCGACGATCTGAAGTACGCCTTCCTTGAGGTTGAGAAGGATCCCCGAAGTGTAATTCTTCGGCATATCCATGCTGCTCGCGAAGATCGTCCGCTTGAGGTTGGTCATGAACCTCTCGATCGGGAGGGTGAGCACTTCCTCTTCCTCGCCGACATCCGGCAACTTCGGGTACTCGCCCCCGGGCTTCCCAACCAGCGTGAACTCGCTCCGCCCGCCCCGGATGCTGAGTCTGGAGATCTCGTTGAACTCAAGCTCGATCTCCTCCGCCGGAAGCTGGGCGACAATCTCGCTCAACGTGCGCGCCCTGGCCGCTACACTTCCCGCTTCCACAATATCGGCGGGGAAGGTCACCCGGATGCCCATCTCCATGTCATAGCCGGTAAGGGTGACCTTGCCCTTCTCGGCCTCGATGAGCATGTAATTGAGGATGGGAAGCGTGGGTCTCGTACTGATGGCGCGCATCGCCACCTGAAGGTGACGAGTGAAATCTTTCAGGGGTAGTTTGACCTTCATCGACGGGCGATCTCTCCTCCCGGAGCTAAAATACCATAACACCAAGCGCCCCAACGGACGGACGATGGCAATAAAGCGCTTCTCGAAGGGGATGCCAAATGGTAGCCGAGAGCGAAATGGAAGTCAACGGGAAGATGATCCCGCTCCGTGCATGCTTTCCCTGCAACCTTGTATTAATTTCCCTGGTCGGTGGTGAGCTGCTTTACCCCCTCGGTTCCGGAAAGCTCCCTCGCGAATTCCGCCTGACGCTCATCGGTATCGGTGTAGTCAAAGGTGATCTCGTGGTATTCTCCCCTGTCGTTTACTTGCAGCCGCTTCGCCTCTGTCGGGCTGGTCTGTAGTGCTTGCATGACATGGGCGAGTGCGGGGCCGGTTTTGTCGACCCTCAGAACGTAGGTGCAGGTCGTCTTCTTGCCCTTGACAGCATGCTCGATAGCCTGGAAGGGATTCAGGACAACGATCGCCAGCACCGCGCCCCCGATCCCGAGAATGTAGGAGCCAAGCCCGACGGCAAGCCCGAGCGAAGCGAGCACCCAGATGGTGGCGGCGGTGGTAAGACCGTGCACGCTTCCGCGGGTCTGGATTATCGTGCCGGCCCCGAGAAAGCCGATGCCTGTGACGATTCCGGCGGCGACACGGGACGGATCGGCTTTACCGAACACGGCCGCGAATTCGACTGAAGCGATGCTGAAAACGGTCGCACCCAGCGAGATCAAAACGCGGGTGCGCAATCCGGCGGTTTTGTGCTGTATCTCGCGCTCAAGCCCTATGATGATGCCGATCACAAGGCTCATCAGGAGCCGGATTGCAAGTTCCGAGAAGCCCAGGTCGGTTGCGAGCGTCATTCCGTCCATTGCCGGGTGCCCAGTAGATTACACAGAATGCGACGAACATCAAGATGCCGGGTAATCCCTCGGGTAATCCCTACTGATCTCCTTCGTCCTTTTTCTCCCGATCCGCCCTGAGTTTCCTGTCGATGGCTTCCAGGTCCGGAGCGGGCTGACGCGCGGCTTCCCGGATCGCGTCAAGAAGCTCGCCGCGGTAGATCTTGACATGCTCCGGAGCCGAGATGCCGATCTTCACCGTCTCGCCCTTGATGTCGACCACCGTAAGCTCGATATCATCGCCGATTATCAGCTTTTCGTCCTTCTTGCGGGAGAGCACAAGCATCACTGCACCCCCTCTTCGGACGCCTTTTGCTCGACTTCATCCGGCTTGGGTTCTTCTTTCCTCAGCAGCGGATGCCTGAGAGACCAGTCGCCCTTCTCGAGAACGATCTGATGGACCGTATTGTCGTCCTCGAAGTAGAGGAGCGGGGCAAGGAGGTTCGCATTGATTCCGTCCGGGTCATCCGGCGGCACCGTGACAATCACGAAGAGCGCAGGGGCCGGCCTGCCCTCAAGTCCCATTCGCTTCAGGTCGGGCTCGTCCGATTCGATCCGGTAATCCGGAATGAAGGCAAGGGGATCGGTGATGATGAACGCGAGGTCGGGATCCTCCATGGAATGGAGCCAGAGAAAAAGGGACTGCCCGCCGGAGGGATCGAGAAGGGCGTAGCGCTTGAAATCGGGGAAGCCGATAATGCCGTACGGGACGGTGATGGATTTGTCCCTCGGGATCTCGAGATCGCCGAAGCGGGAGGACGAAAAGCGGATGGTTGGGTCTGTTTCAGTCATTTTGCGGGTGGTTAAGAATCGGGCTGCGGATACATTCAAGAAAACAGGAGCGCACCGGGCCTCAGGAAGCGAAAAAAACAGGGCCTAATACATGATGTATAATACGTGAAAGGGCGGAGGCTATCAAACGCACCCGAATGGGCGTGAAAGTCTGCCGTTCTGGTTAAGTTTTTGATATAATATATCATAATCAGCGGGCCGAAATGACCCGGAACGGCGGCCCGATGGAGGTCTCGCATGGCTGGAGGTCCCTTCGGTAACGGGATCAGCGAAACCGGCGTCCGGCAGACCGGCGGCGACGGCATGGACTTTTTCATCATCCATGCCGACCTCG
>CAYLVL010000207.1:0-5376 GCA_964387135.1 uncultured Planctomycetota bacterium | reverse complement strand
GCGGTCGATCAGCCGCCTACCATGGTCCAGGTCGATTTCCAGATTCTCAACACCTCCATCACCGACAGCCAGAATTTCGGCTTCCAGTTCAACTTCGGAACCGGAACCGGAACCACCAACCTGTACTTCAGCGAGCAGGTCAGCGCCGATCCCGACATGGGGCCGCTCCCGCAGGGCTTCGACCGGCTGAGGCTGGGCACCCAGAACGTTTACAGCATCAACTATGTCATCAACTACCTGCTCGAGGAAGGCTATGCCGAGCTTGTGAACCGCTCCTCACTGACGGTTGCCAACAACCAGCAGGGCGAGCTGTTCGTGGGCGAGAACATCCCCTACCGTTCCACCTACCAGGTAAGCGAGCTGGGTCGTGTGACCCAGCGTGTCGCCACCCAGTCGGTTGGTCTCAGGCTTCTGTTCAGGCCACATGCGAACCCCGACGGCACGGTAACGATGTTCCTTACTCCGTCCAACTCCAACCTGCTCGAGCTCACGGATGTTGGCCCGAGGACGGTCGACCAGAGGTTCTCGACCACCGTACGGGTGCAGGACAACGAGCCGTTCATTATCGGTGGATTCATTCGCGACGAGCAGCGAGTCAATTACGACAGATTCCCGTTCCTGAGCGAGCTGCCGCTCCTTGGGCATTTGTTCCGCAACAGGGAGGTCAGAAACACCAGGAGCGAGTTGATATTCGTCTTCACCCCGCACATCATCAGACCGACCCGGCATCTGCCTGAAATCTGGACCGACGATGACTTTGAAGTTCCGGAGCACATCTTCGAAGCCATGGAGGCGCAGATCTGATGAGGGGAACTTCTATGAGCAGCACCGGACGCCGAGGTGTCAAAGTGAGATATCCCATTGCCAGATTGGCCCTTATCCTTGTGCTGGTTCCTTTCCTGTTATCCTGTGAGATAACTCCCGAGGACAAGTGGCCTGAGATAGTCGATACCGAGATCAACGCCAACCTCAATGTAACGCTGGAGTTGCTGGAGGGTTTCGGCATTCCTCAAATCAAGGTGCCGAATAGGCAGATCGAGGCGAAGGTCACTGTCCGGACATACCACGGCAACCAGCCATGGACGGTCCACGTGGTTCTCGACGGTGTCAGGGTCGACAAGACATTCTATGAAGGCCTTATCCCGACTCAGACACTCCAGTACGCTGTGCCGGTGACAGAGACCTTCCTGTGGGAGAATTACACCGGATCCTACCTCGGCGGAGGACATCCCCCGCAGGGCAATGTCCTTCTGACCCTTACGTTCGAGCCGGACTACTTCCCGGTCTACCTGTCGGATTGGATCTCGTTCGACATCGACCCGGACACCGGCGGCCTGACGATCAACTGGATCAATGACCGCTACTACTATGACTTCGTGGTGATCATTGAAGACGCCGAGAAGCGAAGCGACACTTTCGATTTCACACTGATAAGCGAGCTTATTATCGAAGAAGAAGATTGATGACATATCATGCGGACGCCGTGTTGTGCGGTGTCCCTCTCATGCCATTATCGAACACATATCACAGGAGATTATTCGCGATGCGATACACTCCATACTTCCTGATTCTTGTACTTCTCCTTGGCGCGGTGAGCGCTCCGGCGGCCATGGCGTCCGAGAAGGACGTGGAAGAAGAGAACCCGGCCATGGAGTTTCACCACCCTGATTGGGGCCCGGGCATGGCGGAGCAGATGGGAATGGACGTGCCATATGAGTGCTGGTACGAGCGTCCCTGGAACTTCTGGCGACATCTCGATGAGGGCGTGCTGGACCTCGACGCCATCCACTACATGGGGAACGTCCGCACGATCGCCATATTTCCCTTCGTCGACTGCACCGAGCCTACCGGCATGGGTGACTCGAAGCTTGAGGAGGTGGGAGGCCCGCGTCGCATCGTGGAGAATCTCGCCGCCGTTCTGATGTCCAGGGGCTATTTGGTGATCCCGCCGATGGATGTCGCGGCCGTTGTAAGTGCCCACATGTACGGGACGACCGACCAGGTGTCGCAGGAGATCGCCAACAACAGCTTCTACTTCAGGAACATGCCCGAGCGCGCTGTTGCCTTCCATCTTGAGGTCGTACCTGGACTTCAGGACCAGTACGAGAGGGCGCAGGAGTATGTCGGCTATCTGAGCCCTGACGACATCAGGAAGATTGCCGTGGAGCTTGGCGCCGACTGCGTTGTCCGGGGCTATATCAACGAGTTCGCGCTGTCAACCGACATCGACGCCGATTGGCGCACTTTCGTCCCGCCATTCCTTGGCCTGATCAATCCCGACCGAAGGGCTATGCTCGAGGTTGCCTACTACCTTTATGACGGGCCCTCCGGCGAGCTGATATGGAACGGCTCAGTCGAGGTCTCCGAGGATTACAACTGGCCGCTGTTCGAGTCCGAGTCCGAATTGATAAACGAGACCGAGCATGAGGTCGTCTGGGGAATGACCGACAGGGTCCTTCCCAACTGGTGGGACCTCGTGATGGACCATCCCGAGTGGATGCCGCCCGATATGTGGCACGAGTTCGATGAGGGGATGTGGGGCGAGTGCATGTACCGCCCCGACTGGCTGAATCCCATGAGGGACGGCTGGCACGAGTGCCACAGGAGGCACGATTGGCGGATGGACGGAGAGCCGGTTGAAGAGGGTCGCCGCCTCCGCTTCCGCAGGATTACTCACCACTACAATACGGAAGAACACTGCATTTATCAGAATGACGACTGATCGTTTTCATGTATTCTGAATAAGCAACCCCCCGGTCTGAAACGCCGGGGGATTTTAGTGGGAGTGGAGGATGTCGTCCAGGCTTGAAAGAGAGCAGGCCGCTCTCAGGACCATGAAGGAGCTCTCAGCGCGTATGGACGAGAGCAACGCGAGTGATCTGCATCTACAGGAAGGCGAGCCGCCGTCTCTTCGCATCGTAGCCGGCCTTGCTCCCCAGACCGATCTGGATGATGTCGACAGCAAGCTTCTTCAGACTCTCCTCGAGGGGTTCCTGGACGATGAACATCTCGACAGACTCAATCGTACGGGAGCTGTGGACGCCGGGGTGCAGCTTCCCACGATGCGGCTGAGAATGGCCGCTTTCAGGCACTCGGGCGGTCTGGCAATAAGCTTCCGGCGTATCCCCTCCACCCCTCCGCTTTTCAAGGACCTCAATCTTCCCTCGGTCATCAAGAGGTTCTCGAACCTGCCCAGGGGACTGGTCATATTCTGCGGACCCACCGGATGCGGCAAATCGACCACAGCCGCCGCACTGATCCACCTTATCAACACCTCCCGACGGGTTCGGATCATCACCATCGAGGATCCCATCGAGTTCGTCCACAAGTCTCTTTCCAGCCTGATCGCTCAGCGAGAAATAGGTCGCGACACCACTTCGTTCGCGGAGGCTCTTCGTGAAGCTCTCCGCGAGGACCCGGATGTGATCCTTGTGGGAGAAATGCGCGACACCGACACCATCTCCCTTGCCCTTCGGGCGGCAGAGACCGGCCATCTGGTTTTCAGCACCCTCCACACCTCGGGAGCGGCGGGAAGCATCGCGCGTATCATCGATGCCTTCGAGCCCGAGGCTCGTGCTACAATAAAGACGCAGCTTTCGCTCGTCCTGATGGGCGTGGTCAGCCAGGTTTTGCTGCCCGCGGTCGACGGTAAGCGTCGAGTGCCCGTCTGTGAGGTGCTCGTGCCCACCGATGCGGTAAGGCACCTTATCAGGGAGGGGAAGCTGGAGCAGATCCCGAACATCATCCAGGCCGGCGGCTCCGAGGGCATGATGAGCTTCTCAGGTCACGTGGCCCAGCTCACGAAGCAGGGAGTCATCGATACCGCCTGGGGACTGGAGGCGGTCGGCGAGGGATGGCGTATCGCGGACATGCTGTTCGAGGACTAGCCGGATGAATCTGAAATGGGAAATCTGGGGAGTTGTAGGGATTATCGCCATCCAGTCTTTCTTCATCTGGCTTGTCTACTGCATGTCGAGCGAGGTCTGCAAGATATATTTCCTTCAGATGCCCTGATGTGAACCGTGCAAGTCCCTGATCTGCCCGACAGCCTGAATGTAGTCATCGTGGATGCTCCCGCGCTCACGGGCATCCGGCAGCGTGTCCAGCAGCTTGCGGTACGGTTTTCCGGCGTCATTCAGAAGGCTCAAAGACGTCTCTACTACTTCGACGAGCCCGGCAACATCATCACCGTATTCGTCTCTCCCGAGAAGCCCGTGAGCAACATGTGGTCGTGGATAAAAGGGCCGGTACGACGACAGGACAGCGGCATTCTGCATTACATCCCCCCGGCAGGATTGCCATTTGGCTACCATTCGCCGGCCATTAACCGATGGAACCACTTCTGGTACCGGGCCGTGCTGGGGAGTCGATATCGCCCTTCCGACGGCCCCGTCGTTCTCATAGTGTGCAATGTGCTCGGGCTCGGATGGCTCGGCAGGCTGGGAGAGGACATCGTCATCTACGACTGCGCCGACGAGATCAGCGAGTTCAGACAGGCCGCGCTTCATCGCGAGGCCGTCGTCGCCCAGGAAAGGGAGTTGATCCAGCGCGCCGATGCGGTCGTGACAACCTCCCAGTCGCTGCTGGAATGCAAATCGCCGTACGCCAGACGGACCAGGCTGATCCGTAACGCAGCCGAGATAGAGCACTTCCGGAAGGCTCTTGAGAAGGGCGGGAGACCCGCAGATATCGCCCGTCTTGAGAGACCGATTGTCGGCTACTATGGCTACCTCGCCGACTGGCTTGACTGGTCCCTTACCGAGTCAGTCGTACGGGAGGGTGCTGAATTCGACTGGGTCTTCATCGGGCCGACGACCCGCAACCTCGGTGATTTCCAATCGCTTCCGAACTTCCACTATCTCGGTCGGAAATCCTATCACCTGCTTCCCGACTATCTTGCCCACTTCGCTTGCGCTCATATTCCGTTTGATCGCACTCCGCTGACCATCCACGTCAATCCGGTGAAGCTCTACGAGTACCTCGCCGGTGGGGTTCCTGTTGTGGCCACTCCTCTGCCGGAATTGGAGCCATTCCGGGATGTCTGCGCGATCACGGATGATCCGGTAGAGTATCTGGAAGCTGTTCGCAGGGAGGTAGCGGAGGATTCATCTGAAAAACGAAGGAAAAGATCGGAACGAGTGGCTGCGGAAACGTGGGAGTCGAGAGCAGGGGAATACATGGAGCTGATTGCGCACTTGCTGGGAACTTAGCGACGAAGTGGGGTCTCTCTCTCGGGAGACGGGGACAGTCGTTCGACAAGCTCACGACAGGCAGCCCTTTTGTGTTTGAGCCGCAAGGGGGAATTGAAGAATATCTTGTGCCACTGCTGTCCAAGATAAACTGATTTTGGACAAGCATCGCCCACAGGATAAGGTA
>CAYLVL010000206.1:0-5384 GCA_964387135.1 uncultured Planctomycetota bacterium | reverse complement strand
CGTGGTTCTCGTCGTGGCTGTGGCCGCTGACAACGCTCGGCTGGCCGGACGAGACGGACGATCTGAAGAAATTCTACCCGACGGATTTCCTGTTGACCGCGTATGACATCATTTTCTTCTGGGTGGCTAGGATGGTGATCGCGGGTTATGAGTTCAGGGACGCGACGCCGTTCCATGAGGTGGTCTACACCGGTCTGATCCGGGACGAGCACGGGAGGAAGATGTCGAAGTCGACGGGTAACGCGGTCGATCCGATGGAGCTGATCGAAGAGTACGGGCGTGATTCGCTCAGGTTCATGCTGGCGCACTCGTCCTACTCGGGGAGCCAGGACATCAACCTGTCGCCAACAAGGTTGCAGGGGTCGCGGTATTTCATGAACAAGGTGTGGAATGTCGCGAAGTACGTGATCGGGGCGCTCGGGGATGATTTCACACCGACACCTTTAGGGGAGTTGATTGGCAATACGGCGTTGACGCTTCCCGATCGGTGGCTGATATCAAGGCTGGCGAACTGCGTGCAGGAGTGCGAGAGGCACATGGCGATCTATGATTTCGGGCAGTATGCGGGAGCGCTCTACAGCTTCGTGTGGGACGAGTTCTGCGACTGGTACGTGGAGATCTCCAAGTTCCATCTTGGGGACAACGAGGCGGCGGAGCGAAGGCAGTTGGTGAGGAGCATCCTGTATCACGCTCTGGAGACCATTCTGAGGCTGATGCACCCGATCTCGCCGTATATCACGGAGGAATTGCACGCTGCGCTTCATGGCCAGGGAGAGTCGGAAGGCGGAGTGAACGCTGAGTATGTGCCGCTGATCGTGGAGACATGGCCGGGCCATTTCTTCAGGAATGTCGAGCGTGATGAGGAAACCGAGAGCGGATTCGGGAAGCTGATGGAGTTTGTCAGGAGCGGGAGGAATTTGAGGAAGTCGGTGGGGCTTGCGGATTCGAAGAAGATTCCGGAGATTCTGTATCGTACCGAGGACGATTATCTTGCGGAGCTGATCGGGGAGGTTGAGTCGGACTTGACATCGCTTCTGAAGGTAGAGCGGATTGTGCGTCATGAGGACGCGAAGGCTCCGGAGAAGTCGATCAGCAGCGGGATGCCGGATATTGCGTTGTCGGTGTTTCTGAAGACGGACGAGTCGATCGATCTCGGGAAGGAGATAGGGAGGATCGAGAAGGAGCTCGGGAAAAAGCGTAAGTACGCGGAGGGGCTGGCGAAGAAGCTGGGGAACGCGAACTTTACGGAGAAGGCGCCGGTCGAAGTGATTGAGAAGGAGACAGAGAAGCTCAGGGAGACGGAGAAGCTTATCGGGGAGCTGGAGGAGCGGCTGAAGATGTTTAAGGAGGCCGCGGGGGAGTAGGGATATCGAGGGGCTCGTTCTTCTCCATTCTTGGAGAAAAGGCGTCCCCGATGAGTGTGGATCGGCGACAACCTTGTTCGGCTGGAAGCCAGACTGCGATTGTCACCGGCACCCGTTGGGGCAGAACAGACTTGGGGAATTGCGTTCGATTTTGCTGCCAGAATAGAGCGGCCTGCGCGCTTGCTTACGCCGGTGCCTTTCTTCGGATAATGCAGGCGGGATGATGCAGAAAAACCCCGGGGTTGCCGGGGTAAGAAGGAAGGCAGCCTGGGTATCTCCCCCTCCCAGGCTTAAATCGTTTGTTTTCTAGGGTAATGCAGGCGGACCGGCGATCCAGTAGGCGGTGAGGTGGATCCAGTCGGAAGTCCAGATGTTGTCCTGGTCCATAACCATCACGGTGACATTGTAGTCGCCGGGCTCCGGATAGATGTGGGACACCGCCACGCCGGCCTCGGGATCCTCCGCATCTCCGAAATCCCATACGATCGAGTAAGGCGGATGTCCGCCGGTGACGATGGCCTTGAAGGCGACGGAGAGGGGCACGGGTCCGCTCTGCCGGCTCACCGTAGCCTCGACATGCAAAGGCACGTACTCGAAGGCTCCGTAAATGCCCGGGCGGTCGATGTACATGACCGCGTTCCAGCCGTCGCTGAGGATAGGCGCGTTCTGGTTGAACTCCCACTCGAGATCGTCGTTAAGCCGGTAGCCGCGGCTGTTGATGCCCGGCGGTTTCTCCTCGGCAATCATGAACCTGACCTCGATATCCCTGTCGAACGAGGCGTCCACGCCGAAGAACTGGAAAGTGCCCAGTCTGACGAGGACGGGCCCGGACGGGAGCAGGGGAATACCGGGAGGGAATCGCCTGACCTGGTATGTGTAAGACTCGCCCGGCTGGACAGCCTCGGGCGGGATGTAGACGAACATGCCGATGTCGGGAAAATTGTAGGTTCCGCCGAATTCGTCGACCGTCACCGTACGCCATTCCGTGGTCGCGGCAGATGGCGATGAGGGATTGGAATAGGTGCCGCCATTGCACCCGATCACCAGGACACCCAGCATGAGGACAGCCATGGTCGTGGCCGGCATGGAGATACGCATGTGACAAACCTCCATAAGGTCGTTCCTTAACTCGTATTAATATCGATCGGAGCAGGGGGACAATGTACCTATGGGGGGAGATTATCGGGGACACCTTCTTCGCCGGGACGGGAAAGCGGGTATCCCGGATTTTTCGAAGCTGGTATCCGGATAGGTTCAAGGGAGATTCAGGCGCCTTCGGCCTCCTCGCGGCGCCTCAGAAGAAGCCTGACCAGCTCGACCTCCCTTACGCTGGCCTCGGCTATCCTGGCAACCTCCTCGACCGTAGCGCCTCCCCTGAGCAACTCCGCGATTCTTTTCGATTTGTTGCCCTCCGAGCTTTCGGACTTCTCACCGGCTTCGATGGCGAAGAGTATTCCTCTCTCCTCGAGGGTCTTGAGTCTCTCGCTTGCCAGGACGGCCTCGAGCTTCGCGATCATGGTCTCGGCGTCGCTGTTGAGCTTCTCGAGGCGATCGATGCGCTTGTCAAGGCCGCTTGTGACCTGATCGTAGTCCGTGAGAAGCTGCTCGCGGGTCTCGTCGACCATGTGATCGAGTTCCTTGAGTGTCCTACCATCGGCGAGCTCCCTGCGAATCGCGCGGGCGTCGCGAAGGAATCGGTTGCCGATATAGAGGCCGACGACGAGGATAACCGCGAGAAGGATGGCTGCAATCTCCATAACTGGAAGGTCCACCTCTTCCTTTTGCGTGGAAAATGGCTCTAGGAACTGTCAGGTTCCGCCGAGCGGCATGGCCACCTGGATGATCTCACCGGTTCCTTTCACCATGCCGATGATTATAGCACATCGACCGAGGCGGTCATGTGGTGGATGAGGTGACATCCCGAAGTAGAGGAGCAGCTTTCGCTTTCTCTGGTCGTATCGGCTGCGTCTCACACGGGAGACATCGATATCGCGAAAGACGGCCTGCATCTCGAGATCGCGACCGGGGTCCCTGTCGAGCCTTTCAATAGCGGCTTTCCTGAGACGCTGCCAGCAGGCGAGGATGAACTCGCGCTCCATGCGATGCCAGGGTGTGGCGGATACGCGCGCGGGCTGGCGGAAGATCGAGTCCATATTGCGACGTGGAATTGGCCTGGTATTCATGTCGATGTCATCCACGCAGGGGTGAAGAACGAAAAGGCAACCATCGCCGACAGGCTTGGCTTCGTCGATTCTGAAATCGGCGGTTTCGACATCCGACCAGGTTCGATCGATGAAGTCTATCTCGGTCGGACGGGGTTCGGGGGCTTCCCATGGCGGGGTGCGAAGGATGACCTCTCTTCGGCCGACAACGCTGATTCGGCGCGGGGTCAGGTCGATCGACTCGCTGATATGGCGGCATTTGGGAATAAGTGCAGGCATCCTGCCGAACGATCTGACGGTGAGGCTGTAGTCGGGTGAGCCGGCGGTTGTGGACCTTATCCCGTGGCTTATCCGGTAGGCGGACGTACTGAGGGAGTAGTCGATGCGGATCGGGTGCGGGACATCCAAAGTGCACACGTCGGATACGCTGATCGTCGCCGTCAGTCTGCCGAGAGCCCGTTCTGCCCGCTCCAGAAGGCTCTTTAATCCGTACCGTTCTGACATATCTCTTTAAGGGCCTCCCCGACCCGCAGCAAAGGCTCGGCGAAATCAAGCTCGCGGGCGAGCTCGGCCAGCTCTCCGGCGATCTGCTCGGTCTGCTCGTCGGTCTCGGAATTGAAGGAGAGGGTGACAGGCGTGCCGGTTGACGTCACCTGGAGGGTGATCCTGCCAATCGCATCGGCACGCCACTCACCGACCTCGGAGAGGGGTTTTTTCTCGCCGTTACCGATGGCGACAAAGCGTCCGTGGACCTGTCCGTCGAGCTCGAGGAGGATGGGATCGCTGGTGAAGACCCACTCGACGTTGGGATTGGCGGCCTTGAGGAGGGTACCCGCGATGGCGTCGAGCAGGAGATAACGCTTGAGCGCGGAGCCGTAGATGAGTTTCTGGAGGCGTGAAGGGCGAATTGGCTCGATGTAGCGGAAATCGAGCGGCAAACCGTGGCTGTCGGTAACGAGAAGTCCGCCGGTCCAGGTTTCGTCGCTGACGTCGCGCGCGAGAAGATAAGCGATTTGCATGGCAGTGGCGCTCCTTTAAGGGTACTTCCGCCTGCCAGAGATCCCCGGGGGCTGATGGCCCCATTGATAATGTCAGGAGGGCGGGGAGGGGGATGATTAAAGGGATTGAATGTGGGGGGGCATGGGCTTCGATGGAAGCCGACGCTGCAGCATGTGTCTCTACGAATGTGGCACACACAGCGCGAGTCTTCGAGCGATGTGTGTGCTCTTCACCGGTATAGCGTTGAGAAGGTATCCGTGGTTCATGTAAGTGGGCTCTCTTCGCATTGGAAA
Organism: uncultured Planctomycetota bacterium; assembly: GCA_964387135.1. Taxonomy (GTDB): domain Bacteria; phylum JAJVIF01; class JAJVIF01; order JAPKYR01; family JAPKYR01; genus CAYLVL01. The sequence goes on along the minus strand of CAYLVL010000206.1, from coordinate 566 downwards.
TCATGCACGCTGCTTGGATTAGAGAAGACACGTATGAGTTGATATACTGGGGAAAACGGGTACTGGCATATTTATCGCTTAATAAGAATCGGGAGGGCATGGTAAGAGTTGAGAATGCGAAAAATGAGCCAGTCGCCGTTTTCCATTATATTAAGTTTGTATGTGATGCCGGCGGGTCGCCAGCGGTCCCAGCCGATGCGGACCGGAAAGCCCGCGCTCCCTGGAGAGCACACACATCGCTCGAAGACTCGCGCTGTGTGTGCCACAGATGCGTGGCAGGGTATTGGGGAGATTTATGCGCCGAATTCGAGGGTGGTGCCGACTTCGAGGGGCTCGAAGGCATTTTTGAAGGCATTGGCGAGTCGTTTCATCGCGTAGGTTCCGGTGCAGTGGCCGGCGCAGATATGCTTGACGTTGTATTCCTTCAGTCCGGCTATGGTTTGATCGAGACGGTTTTCGGATGCTCTGAGGAGGTGGAGGCCGCCGATGACGGAGTCGATCGGCTCCTTCCTGTAAAGCTCGCGGGTATAGTGCAGCGTGTTGATTACGCCGCTGTGGGCGCATCC
>CAYLVL010000205.1:0-5408 GCA_964387135.1 uncultured Planctomycetota bacterium | reverse complement strand
CGAGGAGGCTGTCAAGTACCTGGAGGGTGTGCGCGGGGATTCCGGCTGAATCGGATCGCCTGCTCTTAATCCTGTAGCTGATTCGCGGTCAGGCGCGAACCGCCGGGATGATGCGTTCCTTCATTCATTGCATCCCGGGTTTTCGCAAATCAACAATTCGGCTATACTGTGCCCGATTTTCCCTTTTCTTCCGATTTCCGTCATGCCTGCCGCCCTGATAGAAAGCATACGACCGAGGCAGTGGACCAAGAACCTGCTCGTGTTCGGCGCGCTGGTGTTTGTTCCGGGCGCATTTGTGATGCCCGAGTTGATCGGCAGGGCTGTGCTTGCGTTCTTCCTTTTCAGCTTCGCAGCCGGAGCGGGCTACCTGATCAATGACATCCGGGATGTAGAGTACGATCGCGCTCATCCTCGCAAGTCGTCAAGGCCCATTGCCAAAGGAAGGTTGCCCGTCGGGGCGGCGATTGCCGGCTCGATTGTTCTCATCATTCTTGCCATAGCAGGTGGCTGCTACCTCGACATCACGACGCCCGGGCTTCCACCCGAAGCGACGCCGCTCTGTGGCGTTCCGTACCCCTTCTTGCTCACTCTCCTTGCGTACTTCGTTCTTACGTTCAGCTACAGCATGTGGCTCAGGAGCGTGGCCCTGCTCGATGTGCTTATTCTGGCCGTTGGTTTCACTCTCAGGGCAGTCGCCGGAGCGGTCGCGCTTAAGGTAATAATCTCGCCCTGGCTGCTTCTCTGCAGCGGGTTGCTCGCTCTCTACCTTGCCCTCGCGAAAAGACGTCAGGAGCTGAGAAGGCTCGGCATGGTCGATTCCAACGGAGGGGAGGTAATAGCGACAGGTGCGCGGACTGCTCTGTCGGGCTATTCCGTGCAGCTTCTGGACCAGCTCATCATAATCGCGGCGAGCGTCAACGTGATGAGCTACTCCCTTTACACCTTTCTTGCACAGGGACATCCCCACAACCTGTTGATGCTGACGATCCCGTTCGTTATCTACGGAATCTTCAGATATCATGCGCTTATATATCACATGGATGTCGGCGAGGCGCCCGACGAAGTGCTTATCAGGGATCGTCCTCTCGCCGCATGCCTGGTGCTCTGGGTAATCAGCGTGGTGGTGCTGCTCTCATGGCCCACAGGCGGTTAAGCGCCCTTATGCGTCTCTTGCGAAAAACCAGTCTCGTCTCTCTTCTCATTCTCGCGATCCTGGTCGGGCTGCTGGCCGTACGGCAGGCTCATACGTCCGCCGAGCTTCTCCCCCTCGCAAGCGCGGTGGGATGGGTCGAGGGCAACGGCCGTGGTCTCGGTCCGGAGCTGATCGGCGCGGGTGTCCGACCCGCGCACGTGGTCCGCATCGGCACGAGCTACATCCCCCGCACGCCGCCCGCAATGATGCTTTTCTGCGGCGGGGTGTGCAAGGTCTACAGATCGATCGCGGGGAGGCCTCTCGACGGCGCCGATCTTCCGAAACTCGTCTGGTGGATCAACTTCCTCGGAGTTCTTCCCTGGGCGCTCCTGCTTTTCGGCGGACTTGGAAGACTCGCCATGCTGTGGGGGGGTGACGAGGGAGCCCAGCCGGAATGGGCGTCGTGGGCGGCGATTGCAGGGACGATGGGATTCGGCTGGTTCGGTGTTGCATCAGTCTACCTTCCCGTCGCGGCGATAGCATGCTGGGTCGTGGCGCTTGTGCTCGAATCGCTCATTAGTGCATCGCCTGGCGGGATGATCCTTGCGGGACTGGCCGCGGGTTTCGCGGGAGCTGCTCACCCCACCGGCTGGATATGGGTTGTCTGGGGACTGTTCGTGCGATTCGTGGCATCTCCGCGGGGATACCAGCCGTCCAGGAACGGCATTCAGGTTGCAGCTTTCGGCATATCCGCAGCGCTGGCGATTCTGATCACTCTCGTAGGGAATCACCTGTTTTTCGGAACTCCCCTGCCGGTCCAGTGGATCGATCTCCAGCCCTTCGATCTCAGCACCGATCGCATGATGCTCCTGTTGTGGCATGACCTTATCGGCTGGAATGGCCTGGTCTGGCTCGCGCCTCTCGTGCCGGTCGGTCTTGCGAGGATGGGAAGCGCGCCGGAGGACCTAGTCGGCGGTCAGTTCGTTGTGTTCGTATTCGGCCTGGTAGCCGTCACGCTTTTCATCTGGGGTCTGGCGGACGACTCGCGGCTAGTCGACGAAATCGAGCAGGTGCCGCCGGAGATAAGAGTGCTGCCGGTGGAGCTTGTGGGGGGCGAATTCGAGATGGTCCAGCTCGGGTCGTCCGGCGATACGCCCGATGAGCGTCGGGCTTTCTACGAGAGGCTCGTGGAGCGCACGGACGTGTTCCTCTACACGGGGGGACGATCACCCGGTCTGCCGGTTTTCCTCCCGATCGGGCTGATGCTCGGTCTCATGGGCTGGTGCTGGATAGTATCTTCGCGGTTCTGGGGTGCATGGAGCTGGATCGGGGTCAGGTGGGGCGGTCTGGTGGGGCTGGTGATGAGCCAGGCGCCATATGGGTCCGTCGCCGATCTCTTCACCTATGCAGGCCTTCTCCCCTCCAATGGGCACGTGCCGATACTCGAGTCGCTTCTGGCGGTATGTATCAGGCTGGCTGAGTTCTGGCCCTCGGCGATGATAAGCTTCTAGGCGGGCGCTTTCAGGGAAATCAAGATTCATTGCCCCCTGCTGATATTATTAGTGTTAAGCTGATTGGGCGTCTGCCTGTGGATTTTTTTGCCACCCGGTGGGTGGGCAATTGTTGCAGGCTGCAACAAACGGATATCATCTAAATATGGTTGCCTGCAAATCATCTCCTGCAAATCCTGCAATGCCTTTACGCGAAGGCATTTTCGCTCGAATCCGTCAGGAGGCCGTTCCGGCGGCAAAAATCGGGCATTTAGAGCCGATACCGGGCGTTGAGGGGTACCCGCGACCTCGACAAACGACCAGGAAATCGGTAATATTTATAAGTTATCCTGCCGAGCGTGGGACAGGGCAGGAGACGGGCCTGTCTACCCGCCCTGATGGCATAGGAATTGCAGTTTCTGAAGAGGCTCAACGGGCGTAGAGCCGTTGTTTGTCGTATGCGAACTCGGACAACGAAACCATTGAGGCTGTCAAAGGGCATGCAAGATACACGGCATTTTGCGGGCAAAATCGGGAACCAAAGAGGAGGCGTACTGGTTACTGTCCTGATCATCGCCACCTTCTTTGCCGTCCTTGCATACATCACCCTCCAGGTAAGCCTCCATTCACTCGAGTCCACCGACACCCATGTCAACATGTTCAGGGCACGTCTGGCGGCTGAAGGAGGTATCGGTTACGCGTCCGCGCGCGTCCGTGACCAGCTTCCGCTTGAGGACCAGCCGATGCCCTTCTACCTCGATCCCGCCGAGTTTCCCCTTTCCACCGTTGAGAGAGACCTCCGTCTTTCGCTTATAGATGCCGAGCTTACCGCCACGCGCGACCTTGATGACTTCCCGATCACCTACGAGCGTACCGCCTACACCTTCGCTTCCGATGTCTCCACATACAGCTCGGAAACCGACATAATCTCGGGAAGCAGGGACGACGCGACCTACACCTACAACGACGACGAGTCGTTCAGCCAGAACTACCCGGCCTACGAGTTCGCTCCGGTGCACTCGTCGGGTAACCTTGTGGTCTATGGTGTCGGCGAGGTTGTCGAGCCCGAGGGCGACAGTACCCTGTTCAGTTTTCTTCGAAGTGAGTTTCCAAACGTGCAGTGGAACTACGATGTGCGCGAGACCGGCGTGACCGAGCCTTCCCGCATCGGGCCTTATCCCTACATCGAAACCGAACACCCGTACAGCACTAACCAGAGCCGATCGTGGACGGTCACGTACCAGGGAGACCCCCGGCATCCCGGCCGGAATATCAAGGGCATACGCCTGATGGCCGAGACCGGGGCCGATCCGGGTGTCCAGATCAGCAATGGTGACTGGCTGTACGTGGCCGGCTGGATCGAGAAGTACGGGCGATTCCAGGGGCTTAATCCTGCCGACCCGCCGGAGCTTCAGATCTATCCAGCGCATCAGTACACGAACTACAGGAACGATCTTGATGAAGTATTTACTTACATATCCGATCCGGCCGGGCTCCTTCCCGATCTGAACGTAACCACGCTTGGCCTGTTCTTCCTGTCCGACGGTATCGCGCCCGTGGCAGATTACGACTACGGTTTCATGATCAACGGGGTAAGGTACGGCTTCGACAGCGATCAGTTCCCGGCGACCTACGAGACGCCTCATCCCTATGATGCAATAATACCCGCCAGCTCACCCGCCAGGACATACCTCCAGGTGATATACAGCCCGTTCCAGGCGGAACCCCTTACCGCGGAATTCTTCGCCCAGCAGATGCGCATACAGTTCAGCGATGAGCTGTCGCTGGACCCCGGCGACAGCCTCTGGCTGTATAACGCCAGCGTTTTCAATCCGGTCGCCGAGGAACACAGAATTCTCGATTACAGCGATCTGAATCCGGACGGCTATACCAATATCATCTCCCGTGATGTCTCCAGTCCCAACCTGCCTCTCGGTTTCATTATCGTCCTGCACAGGGCGTCCTCTATCGACACGGACGGGATACCGGACTACGGCTACAAGGTAATCGGCCTGGAGTACATAGACGTCTACGGCAACTGGGTTCGCGTGGACGAGTCCGAGCTCGTCATCGAAAGCCCGCATACATCCAACCTCGGTCCCAACGACGATCTCTACACATTCCCCGTGTCCCTGCCGGATGCCCCGGCGCCCGACACTTATGCCGCGAAACAGATTCTATATCGTCCGTTCTGCCCGAACACGGACGCGGCCGACGGTGTGGGGACGGTCGACGAGTGGTTCGTCACTTTCATTGAGGGCTGCGATCTCTACGCCACAAACGCCGGTATGAACACGGACTGGATTCGTATTTTCACTCCCGGAAACATCCTGCCGGAGACCGGCGACGACACGATCTACTTCGTCAGCGAGGACAGCGTCTGGGGTCCGTTGATTGACACCGACATTCACTACTGGGACATCGAGTATCTCAGCGATTTCGCGGTCTACTGCGGCACGACGCCTTACATCGAGATCGAGCATCGCTCGGACTCGGTCGACGCGTTCAGCTCCGCCGACGAGAACTTCGGCTACCGTCTGGCCCAGGTGATGTACAACACGTCGGACGGCACTGATGACGATCCTACGCCGCCCACCATTCGAACCGACATCAATTTCCCGTCGAATTCCGAGTATCCCTCGTACGGTGAAGCGGCGCTTTCGCAGAGCGAGTGGTGGTATGTCAACGATGACGACGATCCGCCGCCCCTGCTCGTGGGTCTTCACTTCGACAGGTTTCACTTCGATCTCGATCCTGGAGACCGGATCGAGGTCTACGATATGGAC
>CAYLVL010000204.1:0-5409 GCA_964387135.1 uncultured Planctomycetota bacterium | reverse complement strand
GATTCAAGGCGGTACAGACCGGAGGGCCATCGGGCGGATGTCTTCCGGAATCCGAACTCGATCTGCCGGTGGATTTCGACGCGCTCACCGACGCGGGCAGCATGATGGGCTCCGGCGGCATCATCGTGATGGACCAGGACACGTGCATGGTCGACGTCGCCCGCTACTTCGTACGGTTCCTCGAGTCCGAGTCCTGCGGCAAGTGCACCCCGTGCCGCGAAGGCCTTAAGGAAATGGACAGGATCCTGACCCGCATCACGAAAGGTCTGGGTGAGGAAGGCGATCTTGATTATCTTGAAGAACTCGCCGAATGGATGAAAGGCGCGAGCCTGTGCGCGCTCGGCACAACAGCCGCCAATCCCGTTCTCAGCACGCTCAGGTACTTCCGCGACGAGTACATGGCTCACATCAAGGACCGGAAGTGCCCGGCGGGAGTTTGTCGCGATCTCATCGAGTACCACGTGATAGAGGAGAACTGCACCGGCTGCACCCTTTGCGCGAAGGTGTGTCCCACCGGCGCGGCGACCGGCGAACCGAAGCAGGTTCACAAGATTGATCCGCTGCTCTGCATCAAGTGCGGCGAGTGCTACAAGGCATGCAAATTCGACGCGATCGGACGGTAGTGTGGTTCGAGAGGTTGTTGAGACAGGAATGCCGGAGAAGATTGAAATAACAATCAACGGAAACACGGTTCAGGCCGAGCACCGCGAGCCGTTGATCGATGTCTGTGAGCGCGAGGGCATCCATGTCCCGACGCCCTGCCACCATCATCGCCTCGAGCCGTACGGTGTCTGCCGAGTCTGCATCGTCAAGGTGAGTTGGGGGAAGAAATCGAAGTACGTCACCGCCTGCAACTACCCGGTCGAAGCCGGAGATGTGATCGAGACCGAGAGTGAGGATGTACTCAAGCTTCGCAGGATGTCCATCGAGGCCCTTCTCGGCCGATGCCCGAACGAGCCGGGAGTGGTGGAACTCGCGAAGTCGCACGGGGTTACCAGCTCCCGCTTCCCGCCGCGGAAGCCGGAGGGCGACGACTGCATCCTGTGCGGGCTGTGCGTGAGGGTCTGCAATGAAGTGGTCGGCGCGCGAGCGCTTGGTTTCATGAGTCGCGGTCCCGAGAGAGAAGTCAGCACGCCGTTCATGGAGCATCCTGAGGCATGCATCGGCTGTGGAGCGTGCACTGCGCTATGTCCGACAACCGCGATGAAGATGGAGGGCGAGAAGACCGCGATTCTGAGGGAACGTCACGGCGACATCCGCCCGTGCCGCTATGCTCTGATGGGCTTCTTCCCCGGCGGAATCTGCGCGAACAACTACCGCTGCTATGCGTGTGATATCGATCAACGCTATCGAGACCTTTCCGGCGACGAGCATCCTATCTTCATGGCGCGACCGGATAACAGCGAAGCTGAAGGGGGTGAGGCCGCTTGATGTATCCCAAAGCGGAGCGCTCCCTCAGCGTTCAGATTGGTGGACGGGACCTTGAGCTGAGACCGGTCGAGGAGTCGCCGTGTAGAAGAGCGTGTCCCGCCGGGATCGATGTCAAGCGCTACGTCGGCCTCATCGCCAACGGTGATTTTGCCGGTGCGCTTTCGGTGATCAGAAAGCACATGCCATTCCCGTCCGCATGCGGACGGATATGCCTGCATCCGTGCGAAAGGGAATGCAAGCGCGGAGAAGTGGACCAGCCGATCGCGATCATGCACCTCAAGCGGTTCGTCCACGACTATGAAATGCGCATGGGCGATGAGGAGCCGCTGCCGAAGCCCGCCGAGCCGTCGGGCAGGAAGATCGCGGTTGTTGGCAGTGGTCCCGCGGGACTTACCGCAGCTCATGATCTCTTGCTGATGGGTCATGAAGTGACTGTCTTCGAGCGCGATAATGTTCCCGGCGGGAATCTCACGACCGCAATACCCGAGTTCGAGCTCCCGTTGCATGCGGTCAGGCGAGATATCGAGCGAATCGAAAAGCTCGGAGTCAGGATCGAGTGCGAAGTTCATATCGAAGGCGAGACCGGCCTCCAGCATCTCAAGAAGCTCGGGTTCAATGCCATTCTGATAGCAACCGGTGCATCGGGGAGATGGTCCGGATTTGAAGGGCGCAGTTGGATTGCGGGCGGTGACATGCCCGGAGCGGTCGGTGCGTTGTCGTTCATGAAAAGATACCGTTCAGGCCCATCAGGCGGCGATGCGGGGTCAATCGGCAAGGTCGCGGTGCTCGGATGGGGAGTCCAGGCGCTCGCGTGCGCGCGAACCGCGATCCGTCTGGGATGTCCCGAGGTCAACTGGATCGTCCCCGTGGCCAAAGAACATCTACAGCCTGACCCGCGTCTCGTCGAGCAGGCGGAAGATGAAGGAGTAATCATCCATGCCCTGACCCGACCGCTGGCGATAGACAAGATCAAGGGTCGCGTGGGCGGAGTGCAGGTCGTCGAACTGGATCGGGGCGAAGCTGATCACACTGGAAGATATGAGTACAAGGTCAGGCCAGGCACTGAAGCGGTCATTCCATGCGATACAGTGATCGATGCTGCTCATTTCGCGCCCGAAGTCACCTGGGATCACCTGTCTACCGGTCCGTGGTCGACGATCGAGGTCGATCGCGACACGATGGCGACACCGATGCCCGGTGTTTTTGCGGCAGGCGATGCGGTGAGCGGAGCCAAATCGGTCGTCGAGGCGGTTGCGCTCGGCCATCGATCTGCTGAAGGAATCGACCGTTTTCTCAAGGGAGTTGAAAAGGAGATCGGCACTCTTTCAACACCGATAAAGATCACCGGCTGGGAAGTGGAGGATCCTGCGCGCACGCCATCTACAGCGTTCCGACCGACGGTTCGACCGGCTAGCGAGCGTAGAGCTGATTTTGAAGAAGCGGAGCAGCCGTTCACGGTATGGCAGGCTACCCACGAGGCTCGACGTTGTCTTCTGTGCGGTCCGTGCGAGGAATGCGCGGTGTGTCTTTCGACCTGCTACCGCAAGAAGGGTATCGCGAAGGACGAGAAAGGGAACGAAGTTGTTGTGCGGATGCCGCTGGGCGTTGCCAGGGGTATACGGGAAGAGACGAAACTCGACGATCGTGAGCAGATCGAGCTTTATGCAGCGGTTGTAGATCCGTCAAGGTGTCGCGGCTGCGGCGTATGCGAGGAAATCTGCGGATACCATGCGCCGAGAATCGCTCCCGATCCTCACTACGGGCTGGTATCGAGCATTGACCTTCTCGCCTGCAAGGGATGCGGGACCTGCGTCTCGGCGTGCCCGTCAGGCGCGATCGATCAGGGAGTGACTTCGCTTCACGCTGTCCGCAATTCAATTCGGGGAGGTGCGGGATGACCATTCCCGAAGCGAACGGCGCCGATGTGCTCCTCTTTTTCTGCACCAGGCAGAATCCCAGGGACTTCCCTGGTTTCAGAACCATCGTGCTGGATGGCGAGAAGGCGAATGAGATCGAGGTTCCATGCTCGGGGCGTGTCGGCACGGGCGAGATCATGCAGGCTCTTGCGGCGGGATACAGGAAAGTTGTCGTGCTGAGTTGCGGCGTGAAATCGTGCATGCACGGTTTCGGATGCAAAGAAGCAAAAACGGCGACGGAGCGGGCAAGGGAACTCGCGCTTGTCGCGGGAATCGAAAAAGACAGAATCGTCTTCGTGGAAGCGGACGATCCGGAATACAAGGGAGCGAATTGACCGAGAAGAAAAGACATAGCCTGACTGATATACCGGGCGAGTGCGGATTCGCCGGCAGTAAACCACCGGTCGATTCGAAATGCCCGGTAGCTCGCTACAGGTCGGAATTCGTGCCCTCCCGGCTTCTGGACGAAGCGCGCTCGGGCTGGTTCCCTCGGGGGATACGTCACTGCATCGGTTGCGAGCTGTGTTCTCCCGATGCCGACGCGAGCTTCCCGGCATGCGCAGACAGGTTGCTCGCGGCGGGAGGCAGGCGCGAGGGATTTATCCCAAGAGCCTTCGGAGGTGCGCTTGACGTTGTCGTGGAGCTCCAGATCAGACAGACGGAAAAGCAGAACCGTCTCAACTGGCTGACTCGCGACAACCACGTGGCGAGTGAGTCGGCAAGCGGCAGGTACGCACTGTTTGTCGGGTGCGCGCCTTATTACGATGTCCTTCTTGCCGACCAGATCGGTTTCAAGGCAACAGATGAGATCAGAAACGCGGTTAAGTTGATGAACTCGGTGGGTGTGAAACCGGTCGTGCTTGAGGATGAAGTTTGCTGTGGAGGAGATCGATTGCATGCGGGCGATTACGATGGATTCATCGCGCTCGGCACCCGCAATCGCGACCTTCTGAAAGAGCGCGGTGTCGAAGTGGTTGTGACCGCGTGCGACGACTGCCGCTACACTCTCGCGAACCGCTACCCCGGTCGCATTCCTGGCTGGGATTTCGAGGTCGTCAGGCTGGCGGATTTCCTCGTGCAGCGCGGCGGACGTCTCGCGTTCATGCCGACACCCGAGGTCGTATGCATCCAGCCGCCCGACCGCTACAGCGATCCGGAGGGAATGGAATCCGTCCGCAAGCTTCTCAGGACGGTGCCGGAGCTCGTGGTCAGGGAGATGGAAGAAGGCCATCCGTCGACTTTCGGCAACTGGGCCCAGTTCGACAATGTCTCGAAGCGTCTCGAAACCGACTTCCTGAAGGCCGCGCAGTGCGCGACCGCGCCCACCGTGCTGATCCCCGGCACCAGGATGCATGTCAGGCTGCTCGAAGGCAGGCGTCCCGGAAGCTGGGAGGAGACATCGATTGAAATCAAGGGTCTCTACAGCTTTCTCGCTGAACGACACACGGTAAGGGAGGAATTCACGGGAGCGTAGGCTACACGGAACGCCTGCCGCCGGCGGGCAGGATCGCCGGCATCCGTGCCGGCCTGGAGTAATGACTCAGCATCATCGCATAACCACCCACCCGATCCTTGACGTCCCCGAGCGTCGCGAGGTTCTCTTCACCTTCAACGGCGTCGAGTACACCGCATATGAAGGCGAGGTCATCTCCTCGGCTCTCTTCGCGAACGGAGTGAAGATCTTCGGGCATCATCCCAAAGACGGCGGCGAGCAGGGGATTTTCTGCGCGAACGGTCAGTGCTCGCAGTGTCTTGTTCTCGCCAACGATGTGCCGGTCAAAGCCTGCATGACACAGGTCACTCCCGGAATGCGCGTCCGGAGCCTCGACGGTCTTCCCCGTCTTCCGGCGGACGACAAACTGGGCGCGACAACGGATGTCGAAACCCGCCACGTGAAGGTTCTGGTCATCGGCGGTGGCCCGTCCGGAATCTGCGGTGCCATAGAGCTCGGCAAAGCGGGAGTCGATACGCTTCTAATCGACGACAGGCACGAGCTCGGCGGCAAGCTCACCCTCCAGACGCACCAGTTCTTCGGGTCGGTAGCCGACTGCTGGGCCGGAAC
>CAYLVL010000203.1:0-5410 GCA_964387135.1 uncultured Planctomycetota bacterium | reverse complement strand
TTTTTAGTCTCATGCAGATGCGCGAAGCACTGCGGGCGATACTATTGTGTAGAAAGCAGGTGGTGAGTTGGAGCCACTGAGAATCCTGATGTTGGGTGACATTGTCGGGCGCCCGGGACGTCGCGCGTGTCAGCAGCGCGTACGGGCGTGGCGCGAGGAATTGAGCCTGCATGCCGTCATTGCCAACGGCGAGAACGCATCCGGCGGCAACGGCCTTACCGTCAAGAATGCGGCCGAGCTCTTCGACGCCGGCATTGACCTCATCACCAGCGGCAATCACATCTGGAAACAGAAGGATTACCGGGAGCTTTTCGGCAGGTTTCTCAACGTTATCCGTCCCGCCAACTATGCAGGAGATGTGCCTGGTAGCGGATGGGGACTTGTGGAACCTGAAAACGATTTGAAGATCGGGGTGCTCAATCTCCAGGGGCAGGTTTTCATGGACCCCATCGACTCGCCTTTCAGGGCGGCCATGAAATTCCTGCCTATCATGAAAGGCATCACCCCGGTGCTCCTGGTGGACTTCCATGCCGAGGCCACCAGCGAGCGAATGGCGATGGGCTACTACCTGGACGGCCAGGTGACGGCCGTGTGCGGCACTCACACGCATGTCGCATCGGCGGACGCCCGGGTCTTGTCGAAGGGTACTGCATACCAGACCGACCTCGGTATGGTCGGGCCGATGGATGGCGTACTGGGTGTCGGCAAGGAGGAAATTCTGGAGAAGTTCCTGACCGGGCTTCCCGTCCGATTCAAGGTGGCCAAGGGCCCGGTCATTTGCAGCGGCGCGGTCATTACCGCCGATCCCGAGAGCGGTCGGGCGCTGAGCATTGACCGCTTTGAAGAGATTCTCGATGTCAGTTCTGAGGAGAGTGAAGATGCTTTACGGTGACCTTGAGGAATTCGGAAGAACACTGGACAGCAGGATGAGGGCGTTTATCGACATTCCTGCCGGACATCCCGCCGGCAGCATTATCGAGATTGTGGAGAAGCCTGCCGTTGTGAAGAATATGCAGATTCCACCGCCAATAGTAACAGCGCCTTCCAGACCTTCCTCGGCATCGGACGTGTTTCTTGCATAGGTGAAGCCATGACTACGGGACCTGGTGAACTTGCTTTGCAGCATCTCGAGCGCCTTAAGGGGGAGCTCAGGACCGACCTGGAAGCCGTCGAGGGCAAAATCGCTGAACTCGAGGCCGAAAGCGTGGTAAGGAAAAGCCGAATCGACTCGCTCGCGGAGGTCCTCAGCAGCCTCGTTGACAGCGTCGAGCAATTTCAGGAGATCGATGAATCCGAGTCGGAGGAGAACGGCGCGTTCAGCGAGATGGTCACCACGAAGAAGAGGCTGATGGGCGTTCTTCATGAGGTGCGGAAGGAGGCCAAGACCGCTTCGGAGCCCGTATCTCTTACGGAGCTGTATGGTAATTATCGTTCGCGGCTTATGACTATGCTGAACGCCCTCGACCTCGCCTTGGTCGCGCTGAGGAACAAGGAGGCAAGGCAGGAGCAAAAGGAAGCCGAGCAGGACGCGGAAGGCGAGACCGATGCCACCGCGCACTATCGGGCCACACTCGGCTCATCCGCCATAATCCGTTCGCAGGAAGTCGAGCGCCAGAGGATCGCAAGAGAGATTCATGACGGTCCTGCGCAGGCAATCGCAAACGTAGTCCTTAGAATGGATATCATATCCAAGCTCTATGAGAAGGATCCGGAGCGGGTTCGCGACGAGCTTGCCAGAATGAAGGCCATCGCGCAGGGAGCGCTGGACGAGATCCGCGGTTTCATCTTCGACCTCAGACCCATGACTCTCCAAGATCTGGGGCTGGTCGCCACGATCAGGCGCGTGGTCAGCTCGGTCAGGGACCTGACCGGCATGAACCTCAGGTTCATCGTGGAAGGCGAGGAGCAGCCGCTCGGGCAGCTTATCAGTCTTGCCGTCTTCAGAATCGCGCAGGAGGCCATCACCAACCTCAAGAAGTACGCGCAGGCCGAGACCGCGTGGGTGCACCTCAAGTATTTGGAAGATAAGGTCATCCTGATCGTGGAGGACGACGGGAAGGGCTTCGATCTCAGCGAGGTCGCCAAGAACCAGAAGAAATTCGTCTCCTTCGGTCTTCTTGGAATGCGGGAGCGTGCCGACGACATAAACGCCAGTCTTGAGATAACCTCAGTGGTCGGGGAAGGGACCAAGGTGGTGCTTGTGGTTCCTACCCGCGGCAATCCCGCGTTGAACATGTGCTGGGACGACGACATGGGCCGAAGTGCTATCGAGCGACGGGCACAAAGGCTCGCGGAGGAAGAATCAAGCGACTCGTAGCTGAAATGGTTATCCTCCGGAGGATAACCGCCGGATATACCGGTGCCGCGATAGCCATCCTTCAATGACGCTGTCTTGAAACGCCCCCGGTCGACGTATACAATTCACCCGGTCGATAGCGGGACCTATCGGACCCAATCGAAAACGGCTAGGTGATGAACATGCGAGTATGGATATTCCTCCTCCTTGGTGGAGCATTGCTGCTTGTCAGTCCGGGCTGCTCGGGAGGTAATTCACCGACCACCCCCCCGGTAAGCGAGCCTCTGACCCCGAGAGTGGTCGATACAACCGGTCATGTCGTATGGGGAGCGTGGACGTTTACCATTGATCGAGAAGCCCTCAGTGTGACGGTCGAATCAATGCGCGCCGCGCAGAATCACTTCGACATCACTTCTTTCATCATGCCCCCTAACTGCACCAATTGCATCAATATCAAAGTCATTGACGCTGATGTCCCCAACAGCCTGTTCAGCGCGAGGGTCACGCTGTCGAACCCCTTCGCTGTCACGGGCTATGATGTCCGCGGCATCGTCTTCCTGCGAGGCGATCAGCAGCTTGTGAGCCCAGACAACTGGACCGGGCTCTTTGATGTCCCCGGAGATTTGAATCGCAATCCGTTCCAGGCTTTCTGCAAGGAGTCTCCGTCGCGGGTCTTCGGCGGGCATGAGAGTCATTCAGCGACATATCGCCTTTACCTGCCCCCGGGCAATATGGCGGTCAACTTCGCGGTCGAGGCAAGCTATCCATCGCATTGCCCCGAGCCCTACGAGATGATCGTCGCGAAGGGAATCGACCTCCTCGACACGCAGGGCGTCAAGAGCGACAACATCGAAGTGATAGTCAACGACTGGCAGGGCGACATCGCGGGCGTGCAACTCGACCTGAGTGCCCTCGGAGCGACGTCCCCGATCAATCTGACTCTCCAGGGCGGCGTCTGGAAAGCCACCGTCTCCAACTCCTATGGCGCGCCTGCGGGTGTCTACACCGCATGGCTCCAGACGCACAGCGCGACCGGTCCGTGGATCTATCACCCGGTGCCGATCGAGGTCCGCGCATTCGGAGCGGATCGCCTCCCCGAAATCATGGGCCAGATGTACAACTGGACCACATCCGGCGATCCCAAGGACCCCCTGACCAAGGACAACATGAAGTACACCGGGAACGACCTGAATTACATCATCGACGACATGGGTCATGGAAACACAAGGCTTCCCTACTACGACAGCATTCATCGCGAGCCGCTGGCCACCGTCCCATACTGCATGAACCTCCTTCAGAATATCGAAAGACAAACCGACCCGCCGGTGCTTTACAATCTCTTGACCATCGGGGCAGGACAGCTCGGCGAATCGTTCTCGCCGACATCGTTCTCCTACTCTCCAACGAGTCAGCCGATTGCGGACGCGATGGCCGACCTGTACAGCGCCATCGGGCAGACCCTCTCCCCATCCGACAAGAACACCATTAACAGCCGGACGTCCGGCTATCCGCTCGAGCTTCAATACATGACCGCCGCGATTCTCAAGGCGGTCGCGGAAGGATACGCCTACCGGCAGGACGCGATCTCCGGTTACTCCTCAGACACTAGAAACATCCTCTTCGACCGTGGAACCGACTGGGTATACGGCACCGAGATATATTTCGCGGTGCTGGACGAGGCCGCGGATTTCGACTACCCGAGCATGTATCGCGCAGCAGGACCGGTTTTGCAGGCCATCGACGGCATGAGAGACCTGGGCATGTTCTATGTCCCGCGCGATACGGATTCATGGACATGGGATACGCCCATCGGGACGGTCGCGATCGGAAGCTCCGACGACGACACTCACACCGGCAGCGAGTATCTTCTCTTGCTCGATCCCGGCGGCAACGACACGTACGACTGCCAGGTCGGGGCCAATGTGTCCCTAACCAATCCGTTTTCGATCTGCATCGACCTCGCCGGTGATGATGAATATGAAAACCAGAGCGGCACCAACTACTCGCAGGGCGCGGGACGTATGGGCATCGGCGTCGTCTGGGATGTATACGGCGACGACACATACGATAATCATCGCTTCTGCCAGGGATTCGGACACTGGGGAGTGGGAGTCCTGCTCGATTCCGCGGGTCACGATCATTACAACGCCGACGGATGCAGCCAGGGCTCGGGTTACATGGGCATCGGGATGTTGATCGACGAGTGGGGGAACGATCAGTACGACTGCTATCAATATTCGCAGGGATTCGGCTTCGTCAAGGGCTGGGGTCTCGCCTACGATCAGACGGGCAACGATCACTGGATCGCCAACGATACCAACATCAAGTATCCCGGGCCGCAGACCGACGAGCACAACACGTCGATGAGCCAGGGCCAGGGTTTCGGACTTCGCTGGGACAGCCAGATGACGTTCCAGTCGGGCGGGCAGGGAATACTGTTCGACTACTCGGGCGATGATGAATACTCCTGCGGCGTGTTCGGACAGTCGTGCGCCTACTGGTTCGGCACCGGCATTCTCGCCGACTACTCCGGGGCCGACACGATGCACGGAATCTGGTACGTGCAATCCGGGACCGCGCACTACGGCACGAGTTTTCTCATGAACAGGGGATTCGAGAACGATTCATATGAGTGCACGATGAATGTCAGCCAGGGCGGCGGGCACGATTTCTCCAACTCGTTCTTCCTCGAGGAAGGCGGCGATGATGTCTACACGTCGCCCGGCATCTCCCTCGGAGCGGGCAACGAGTGCGGTACCGGCGTGTTTGTGGACTACAACGGCAACGACACCTACAACAACACTCGCGGTAACGCGATGGGTCATGGAAAGACATCGGGCGCCGGACGTCCGCGGGGCAGCTGGGGCATGTTCTTCGATCTCGGCGGGACAGAGTCCTACACGTCGGAGAAACAGACCGAGGGTGTCGGCGAGAACACAACTTGGACGCTCGGCGACATCGGCGCAGGCGGCGACTGGATCAACGGCGTCGTGTTGTGGTGAGGCGGGAGATTGCACGTGCATCATGCACATGGACTTGATTGGCGGTTAATCCATGCAGAGGCACGACCGTAAGGGAGTGCGAGGCGGTTGGGAGTACTTCGCTTGCTTTTTT
>CAYLVL010000202.1:0-5412 GCA_964387135.1 uncultured Planctomycetota bacterium | reverse complement strand
CTCGAATACAAGCAATCCAAACGAAGGCTCGGAGTTCAATGCTTCAAACTGGACTCAGCCTTATACGGTCATTCACTCGCTTGATGTTGGAGAGAATGCAGGCATATGGCTGTGGGCAAATCTTTACAACTGCTCTTCAACTCCAAGATATGAACTGATATTCCCGAAGTTGATCTCATGTTGCGCTCAGTGCGTTCCATGTTGGTGATATCATGCCGCAATCAGTAATAACTGAAGAAGGGATAATATATTTCCCAAAAGATTACACAACAAAATATAAAGTGGAAATCACAAGCGGAGAAACTACCGATGATGTGACAGAGTATGTTACATATCTTGAAGTAGTGCTTCCTGTTACGACAGAAATAGGCTCTTGCACTATCGAACTTGAACTTCCAGATGACAGCGAATATGCACAGAAGTACTCTGGTGGAGAAACTGTTAAGGTTTACTGCGATTTTTCTGACGGGACAACAAAAATATTTGAAGGTTATATTGAAAAACCTGAACATCTTCGCACTGACGAGGGAACTACACTTAAGATTATAGCGAGGCATTTGGCTGCAAAGCTTTTGGATATTACTGTCACAGAGTCTTTCACGGACAGACAGATAAGCGGAACTGCGGACTCTATCCTGAACTACATAGTTTCGCATTATGCTTCAGACTTTACTACAAACAATGTTGACACTGTCACAGAGACTGTCACGCTGAACTGGGCAAACAAGCCTTTCTGGGAGTGCGTCGTTGACCTGTGCAACATAGCTGGATACGACTGTTATGTTGACGCTGACGGGGACTTTCACTTCTTCAAAAGAGGCTCGAGGCTTAACACAAGCGAGGCTGCTGTTGAGCATGACAACCTTATAGAAAACAGTGGTCTTGGGAAAGACACTGTCGATGTAAAAAACAGGATAATTGTTTATGGAGAAGATGCCACAGGTTTGCCAATCATCTACACGGCTGAAGACAGTGACTCCCAAAACAGCTATAATCTCAAAGAAAAAGTTATCAGAGACTCTGACATTAAGACATACGAAGATGCAAAAAAGAGAGGAGACGCCGAGCTTTTGCTTTTAAAAGAAGCACAGTATAAAGGCAAGGTTGTCTGCTATCTCATGCCTGACTTGAAGCCTGGAGACAAGCTTTGGATAAGCATACCAAGCCAGAAGATTCATGACAAATACAGGGTCGTGAAGATAATCCACAAAATAGTGGAGGACGAAGTTACGGAATGCGTAATTGAAAAAGAGCGGCTTATTCCTCAGGTGTTTAAAGAAAGAATGACAAAAGAGCTTCAGCTTGAAAAAATAGAAAACCCGTTCAAAAACAAGTATTCTTACATATTTACCTTTGATGACGACTCACAAGTAGAGTCGCATTCAAATACTGCGACATCAGGCGGGGAGTTGATATTGCTTGCGTCAAGCGGCACAATGGAATCAAAATCTCAGACAACTCCAATAACTGTTTCTTCGTTTTCAGTAAAGGTTATTGGTCAAGATCTTGATGTTTCAAGGTTTTCAATCTCTGCTGACAACGGCGTCTCTTGGTCTGATGAATACAGCTTTAACACTGACACTGACAAACAAATATCAATACCTGAAAGTAAGCAAGGAAACAAACTGAGAATAAAAATCATGCTTCAGTCCAACAGCGCTAATCCCAATCCTTCAATAAAAACTCTGGGAATTTACTACA
This sequence comes from uncultured Planctomycetota bacterium, assembly GCA_964387135.1. GTDB lineage: Bacteria > JAJVIF01 > JAJVIF01 > JAPKYR01 > JAPKYR01 > CAYLVL01. The sequence goes on along the minus strand of CAYLVL010000202.1, from coordinate 3,711 downwards.
AGTGATGGTTATGAGACGATCAAACATTGAAATAATCAGGGAGAAGCTTGAGAAAATACATGACATGGTCTACGAGAACAACACCAACATAGCAGTGATCAGGTCAATGGTGGAAAGCCAGAACAGCAGGATCAAGAAAGTTGAGGACATCGTTCAGAAGCACAGTGCGAGGATAGCGGAAGCCAGAGGAGGCTTATTGGTGTTAGGCATCATTGTTAGCCTGATAACCATTGCCAAGCTTCTTTTGAGGTGGTGAAACTTAAATATCAGTGTAGCCATAAAATTATTGGAGGTGTGTAAATGGATGTGTTGTCCGCTATTGCGGCAAACATGCCAGTGACAGCTCTCGCTGCAGTGACAGCAGGTCTTATCAGAAATGTGGCAGGATGGCTTGAGAACGCATTAAAAGATGGCGTGATTGAAGGATACGAGTGGAAACAATTAATCGGAACAATAGTCAAGTATTTTTCGGCAATTACACTGCTTTCTCTCGGACTGCCAGTTGGCGAAGCCGTTGCAGCTACATTTGGTATAGACACTTTAACATCCGCTCTTAAAAGCAAATAAAGCGTCTGCCAACTAAGTTAGAAGAAGATTTGAATAGACTATGGACGAAACAGATAAAGTTGTGATTTGCAAATATTTTACTGAATGTCCCGCAATAATTGCTTACTGGGACGAAGCCTGTAAAAAATGTACTCGAGGCATTGCAGTCCCAAAAGAATGTATAACATCTTACGAGTCATGTCCTCTTTACAAATTATTTGAAGAAGAAGATGAAGACTACTTTTGCGACGACTACAGGGTCACAAAGTTTTGAGAATTTTGAGGAAATCTTCTTTTTCAAGAAGAATATAATCTTTCTTGTCTCCTGTTTGGTGAAGAAAAAGAAGCAAAGGTTTGCCTGACTTTTTTGCTGCTTTCAGGTGTTTCTTGTAGATTTCAATCACTGCTATTTTTTTCCTCATTTTGCACTCTATGAAAAAGTTTTCAGCCAAACCTTTATGAAGCACATCGGCTGATGTATGTCCTGACATCTTGCCACTTAAAGGAGTTCTTTGACTGCCAAAAGACTTTGCCACCCTTCTTTCAAATGCTTTCCACGCTTTGTCAGGCATTATCTTCCTGGACCTGGTCTTTCAGCTCTTCTCATTTCACCGCCGCATTTAGGGCAAGTAAGGTCTCTGCAATGGTTATAAGATTGCAGTGTGTAACCGCAGTTTATGCACTCACAGTTATACATTTCTTCACCTCTCTAATTTATATATCTCAAAATGCATATTGGGTTATATATATCAGAAAACTTGTTTTCTGATATATATGCATTTTGAGCATTATTGAAGGCGTTTAGGCTACCTTCCAAGCACTCAATATGGGTTAAAATGCATGTTTGAATAAAATCGCAACGAAGCAAACCAATAAACATGGTTTTTTCCATCATACTGCTTTAAATACCTCCGGCCTGACTTCAAATATCATTCCACGATTTAAAAGCTTTTGGATTTCTTCGTCTGTGAAATTATACTTAGCTTTAAGCTCGTCGACAGTACATTCAATCCTGTCTTCTTTGAACTTTCTGAACTTGTCAGCGGTCAAAACTTTCTTCAAAGTTTGCTGCCTCTGGTCTGGTTTCGTGAACTTTGACAAGTATTCAATGGAACGCATCTGGCCTCCCATTATGCTTGCGATAATCTTTTCCATTCTCGCCTCAGCCTTTTTCTTTATTATGGCTGGGTTTGTGATTCTTTTTCCTTTGGAATCTCTTGCCTTCTTAGCTTCGTTATAAACTGCTTCAGCTATTCCCATCAGCTCAAGTTCCTTGTAAAGCTTCTTCTTGTCATTGCTTATAATAGTTATTTTCTTGTTGCCCATTCTCCGCTTGACAACTTCTGTGTTTTTCCAGTAATGCCAAACTCTGTTGCTTTTCTGGTTTGCAAAGATGAGATCAAGGCTCATAAGTTCCCTCGTCCTTCTTTCAATTGTTTTTGTTGACACTTTAAGCGCTGTGGCAAGCTGGCTTCTTGTCATCGCTTCTTCTTCCGAGTCAGGAAGAATGTTAAGAAGCATTAAAGAGTCTTTGGACACTTTTGAAGACTGGTATTCGATTATAGACTCCCAAAGCATTCTTGCAAGCTTGAAGTCTGCAAATGTTGCAATTATTTTGTTGTCAATGATTTCCCTTTGAAACTTGTTCAAAAAAGCTATACTTTTTATAACAATCATGAAAAACGGCAAAGACCTTCTGTCAAATATTATCGGGAAAGATATGTCATAAGGGATCAACACTTGCTTAGGTTCGCTTAAGATTATGTTCAAAATGTTTTTCGCCATTTGAAACTCAGAGTCTGCTGCAACTTGCCTTTCAAGACCGAGTCTGTAAAGCCTTTTTATGTGCTCGTTCACCTGTTTGTCCTGTTCTTCCGAGTCGTCGATATTTCCGATGATAAACCTGTTTTTCAACTGGTCGTCATTAATCGGGTTAACACTGGTAAGCCATATTGAATACATTTTGTCAGGCTTTATGTCAAGAAACTTTCTGTGAATGTCAAGAGTCCAGTGCCTGGGCTTAACTATTGAAGCTGAAGTGAAAGCCTTTATCACATCTATAAAATCTTTCCCCGCTTCTATGTCATCAAGAAATATTATCTTGTTCATGTTAAGCGAGCCGCTTAGCCATGCGTAATACAACGCCTTTGGCGAAGAAGAGCTTATCACCTCGACAAACCCTTTGGGGAATAAGTGGAGAACCTTTGAACACAAGCTTGACTTACCTCCGCCTGATTTGCCTACAGGATAAAAGTGAAGAGTGTCTGTTTCGAACCAAGGCGTTAGGCCAACGCAAATGTTAATTGCGGCAAGGTGCTTGTCTCCAACATGAATTTTGCCGAGAGTGTGCAATAGAAACTCAAGCGGGTCTCCGTTAACAAGTATGTCTATTTCTTTGTCAAAAAGTTCAATATCGTTGAATCCTTTAAGCGTGTAAAACAAGTCGTTGTCCATGACATATCTTCCGCTTTGGGTAATCTTGTATGCAATGCTGTCTTCTTCGTCAATGAATGTTTTCAGGCATGCAGTTCCTTCAAGAGTTCCAGATTCCTGAGTCGCCAGCAGAAGCGATATCAGCTTCTCGAAGTCGTTTTCGCTTAAACCGCTCCTTAACATAAGCTCTTCTGCACTGTTGTAACCTTCATCAATTAGCTTCATTCTATTTTTCAACATGAGCATTTTAACATAATGCATGGCAGATTCATTTGAATGCATAACACACCTCCTTTATCAGTTTACAATTCAACTTCTCTTGACGGTGGTTGCGAAAGTCTTGAACCGCAGATTTTGCAAACTCTTGGCTTGTTGGTAACATAAGGGTAATAAGCGGTGCAAAGAGGACAGATAACTCTTTTAACATCTTTATTTGGCTCAACTGTAATGATGTCTTTAATTGGGACTGTCACTTTTCCAGTGTATGGATAAACAGTAACTGTGTCGTCGTTGTTAAGTCTCCACTTGCCTGAAACGCTGACAACCTTGTTCCCTTTCTTGATGAAAAACCTCATGTAGTCTGACTTTTTGTAAAACTTCAATATCTCTTTTATCATGAAGAAATTTAAGAAGAAAGTATTTTAAATACTTTTAGCGACAAAAATATATATATTCCAGACAGTAAAACTATTTAAATCTTTAAATGAAGAAAAAACCATGAAAAAAATGCTA
>CAYLVL010000201.1:0-5413 GCA_964387135.1 uncultured Planctomycetota bacterium | reverse complement strand
TTCCCACGCGCATCGTGCGGCGAGCTCTCTCGCGTTCATTAGGGCTTCACGCACGTTCTGATCGTGGAATGGCCTCTCGAATTCGTCCGGCGGCTGGAGGTAGCAGGCGGGGTCGACGGTGGGGAGCTTGTCCTTCAGACATCGACCGGTGCGCATCGCGGTGAGGATCGCGTGGATGATGTAGTCCTCGCGCGATTTCATGTGGATGTTGCCGGTGGCGACGACGGGTCTTTTCAGCTCGCGGCAGAGCTTGAGCATCCTGTAAAACCGCCTTCGGGTGACCGATCTCTCGCCCCATGCAAGCTCGCCGTACAGATGTCCGGGCGGGATCTTCCCGTGGAGCTCGCGGAAGACCTCGGGTATGTCGGCGATGGCGATGAAGCCCTCATGAATGTATTTTTCAGCCTGCTCGACCGGATCGAATCTCTTCTCTTCCCCGGAGTCGGGGTCTTTCCGGAGATGGAGGATGCTGACGATTTCGGAGAGGCGCCGGAAAGCGTCGAGGTTCCGGGTGAGCAGGATGAGACGCCTCCTGGGATTTTTGGGGTCGGCGATCTGCGCTCCTATGAGGGGCGTGACGCCTCTCTTGCGGCAGCTCTTGACGAACCTGGGGACCGCCCAGAGGCCGTCGCGGTCGGTGATGGCGAGATGGGTGTAACCCAACTCGGCGGCGCGGGGCACGAGAAGCTCGGGCAGGGCGGTACCCCGTCGCATGCTGTACGCCGAGTGGAGATGTAGTTGCGGCACCTGCATGGAATGACTCCTTCCCGCCTTCGTCCCTCGACAGGCTCGGGACTTCGGCGAATGAACCCGCATCCGAAAACCTGGAAGGAGTATACCACACTTTACTTAAAATTTGTATAGTATTCTGCCGATTACCCTGATCAGCGTCACGTGACACGCGCTTTCAGCACGTGATTTTTCTTGCGTACACGGTGTCGGAAAGTCGCCTGCAGGAACGTTATAGATGTAGGACCCGGGCTGCACGCACTTGAAAGTGCGTGTCACACAAAGCGCTTGTCATCGTACATAACCGCACTCCTCATCGACCTGCCATCTGTTATCAAAAAAACCCGCTGCTCGCACGCCTGCATAGCCCAGCAGTCTGACATCGTCATCGTAGATCAGGTAGTCCGGCAGGTTGCTTCCCGAGTACAGGCATGTCAGGCCGCCGGCAAGGCGCATGCCCTCGAGCGAAGTTCCCCATATCGCGTGGATCAGCCTGTCCGAGCTGTCCGGCCTGGGATAGACGAACTGACACGCGAGGTTCCGCCCCTCGATCCATTCGTCGCTCAGCCACACGCCGTCGTCCTCTATCCGTATCGGTAAATCGCCCGCGTACATCTCGCTCAGGCTGTTCGTACCCGGTCCGCCTATCAGGATCAGGTTGTGACCGTACCTCGGTGCGACGCGAATCCAGTTCTGGTCTGTGTAGACCTCCACATAGCCGTTCGCTCGATACCACCATCGCTGGGCAAGATTCCTGGCGATTTCCATGTTGAGCGCATTCTGTTCCTCGGTGCCGCTCTGACCGGCGATGATGACGAACGGGCTGAAGTAGGCGCGCTTGATCGGGCCCCGGAACCACGGGTACTTGCTGGGATCGGTCGGATCATCAAAGCCCTGCGCCCAGCCGTCAGGAGTCAGACGGAGAGGTACCGACATGCCGCCATCCCATTCCGATGTCATCACGTCCTGGCCATCGATGCGAATGACTGGCGGGACACGGAAGTCCGTGGCGGAGTCGAACTCAATGGTCATCCGCCGCACATTCTCGGTCTCCATCACGATTGTGCCGTCGCGCAGGATCTCGGCGTCCACGTACACTCGGCCGATAGGGGAGATTTCTTCATCGACCCTGATCCAGTAACTTTGCCAGTTGTTGCCGAGATCGTAAGAGACGAACGTAACGTGCCTTGGGAACGGGTCTCTCTCCCTCTCGCGGCAGAAAGACCTGATTCTGAGCGCGTCGACACAATCGGTGCCCGGGATGTCCGGGCTGTTGTCCCACCAGTGGCCCATTCCCGGCTCTTCCCAGTAGCTGACATCGTAGCCCATGCGCCCGAGCATGCCGGTGAGCAGTCTGCCATGTGTCGGGGGTACATTGTCGTCGTTGCCGCCGTGGACCGCGAGCACGGGTGTGTTCCTGAGATTCGGAAGAAGTCTCATGGTGCGATCCGGGCTGGTGCACTGCTCGAAAATGCGCGAGCAATTCGGGCCAGATGCCATCTCGTCGGTTCGCAGGAACCATGGCACGTAGAGCTGGAAAGACGACCACCCCGCGCTGGGCACAATGGCGGCGAATCGGTCGGCGTGCGTACACCCGACATGCCATGTGCCGTGACCGCCCATCGAGTGCCCGATGAGATACACCCGATTCGGATCAATGTAGTATTGGTCCATTACGATGTCGAGCACTTCCATCGCGTCCAGTCTCCCCCAGTCCTGCCAGTCGAAGCCGAATCGCCTTCGATTGGTGGGGGCGACGATGAACGCCCAGTCCTTCGGCTCGTACGCATCGACCAGTCCCTCCGCCTCGACACCCGCTCCGTGAAGCGTGAGGATGAGCGAGTACTCGCGGGACGTGTCGAAGTTGGTGGGGAACCGCAAGCCGTATTTCTGAACGCTGTAGTCGATCTCGCTCCGGAACGTGACGATCCTCGAGTCCTCCGGATTCCTGATTCTTGCAGTCGCGGTTGCTTCGCACGTGTCGTCGGTCCAGACGACGCTGATGGGGATGTCTATCGTGTCCTCGGGCCATTCCTCGATTGGATCGAGAAGAAAGCCGTGGACCGGGACTTTCAGCACACTCAAGGGGGGGATGGAGATGAAACGATGGGGATCGGATGTCGTCACAGTGCCGTCACCTGCGCTCATCGAAATGTTCTCGATCCATCGCTCGGTGGTGTTGAGCACGGGAATGCCCATGAGGCCGTCCCAGTGCTCACCGAGGACGATATCGGGCACGAGGATGTCGCGTTCGAGCACGATCAGGTCGGTGTCAGGTGCGGGAAGGATCTCGAACTTCACACTGTCTCCTCCGGCCCATCCGCCCATCATGAAGAACACCCGATTCTCGCCCTCATCGAGGATGACCGGGGTCTGGATCAGGCGATGCCCGTACGGGTCGCCGGAGTATCGCCGGCCGTTGATGTAGAAGCTGCCGACACCGTGCCCGTTCACAAGCGCGGTGCATTGTTGATCGCACTGGAAGGTCGAGTAGGCTGCGGACGAGAAGTAGATTCCGCTGATGCCCCATTCCTCGTTGATTTTCTCCCAGTCGGGGTTGTCGAAGTTGACAGCGAGATTGCCCTCCTCGTCGACCGTCGTTAGCTGCCAGCCGACCTCGCCGCCATATTGATGCACCGAGGGATACGTCTCGGTCAGATCGACAGCCCCGGTGTTCCGATCAAGTGGAGATCCCATCGGGTTCGCCAGCGGTTCTCTCGGTCCGCCGAGAAAAGGTCCGACAACCCACCAGTCGGTGATCTGGATCGGCTCTTCGAGTCGAGGCAGACGGTCAACCCGGTCTTGTGCTGTCGCTGGACCGCTCAGAAAGACAAGAAGAATCAGCGTTGGAAAGACTGCGATTCGTTTCATGGCGAGTCTCCTGTGGTTGAAAGGTTTATTCTATCTCATCAAGGGGAAGAAGGTCATCCAGCGTGCATCCGATAGCGCGCGCGAGGCGGATGACGACACTGATGGTCGGGGTGTAGCGATCCTCCTCGATGTCGCGGTACGCCCTTGTGGTGAGGCCCGCGTGACGTGCAAGGTTCTCCTGCGAGAGGTGTTTCGCTTCGCGAAGACGTCGGAGGTTCTGCGCGAGGACGTATTCAAGGGGCATTCCCGCTTCAGGCATGCGGTCAATCTAGCATTGAGGGGGAGGCTGTTTCAATTGGATGTGATTGCAGGGACACCTTTTCGCCGGGATGGTGAACAAGGCGTCCCCGCCATAATGGTTGTTAGCCTTGCGCACGCAAGGTAGAATTGCGGCATCCACTGATTAGGAGAAAAAAACGATGTCTCGTAAGGCGATCTACATTCCGCTCGTTATAACAGCAATTTTTGCGGCCCTTGTCCTCGGGCTCGTGTCGTCGTGCGCCCCGCCTTCCGGCACGACCATCTTCGGCGACCGCATCGGCCTTCTCTACATAGACGGGATAATCATGTCCGGACGCCCGATGGACAGTTTCTTCTACTCAGCCGGGGTGACAAGCGACCGGATTGTAGAGGTCGTGGAGCAGGCGATCGATGACGACGGAATCAAGGCGCTTGTTGTCAGGATCAACTCGCCCGGCGGATCGGCCGCGGCCAGCCAGGAGATCTACGACGCCTTTGAAAGATTCTCAGCCACCGGCAGACCGATAATCGTCTCGATGGCCGATGTCGCCGCGTCGGGCGGCTACTATGTCGCCGCGCCCGCCGATGAGATCTACGCTGATCCCGCCACGCTCACGGGCTCGATCGGCGTCATAATGCAGTTCCTCAACTACGAGGGGCTGTTCGAGAAAATCGGCCTCTACGACGAAACACTCACCGCGGGCGAATTCAAGGATATCGGCAGCCCGACACGTCCAATGACCGAAGAGGAACGGGAGATGCTGAACGACCTTGTGGCGCAGGTGCACGATCAGTTCAAGGACGCCGTGATGGAGGCCCGTGGATTCACCAGGGACGAGATCGACGAGATCGCGACCGGCATGATCTACAGCGGCGAGCAGGCGCTGGATTTGGGGCTTGTGGACGAGCTCGGCGGCTTGCAGGACGCGATCGATCGGGCGAGCGATATCGCGGGGCTTGGCGACAACCCGGTTATCGACGAGCTCGGCAAGACCGGCCTGCTGGATCAGCTCATGGAGGACCTCGGCGCGGTCGAGGCCCCGCCCGCGTCTCTGGAGGGCGCGCTCGGGCAGGTGCTCGGATCGGGCCGGAACCCGCTCTACCGTATGTGGTCGATGATCCTCCTCGACCCGCGATTCGTAGGCGAGGAATCGGGAGTGAGGTTCTAGGCTTTGCATCGGTGTGGCTTGGATTTGACGTGCATCTTTTGGGAGACATGAAAGTCACGGATTGAACTGGAAGCGATGACTTATCCGTATTTCCTCGAATCGATTCGGGTAAGCAGGAGGATTGTCTCTAGTTCCCCCCGCTTTGCCGTTCGACAAGCTCATGACAGGCGAGCGAAGCGAGTGAGGGGGACGATTGGTTTTGCCACCGCGTGTCCCGCGCTGTTACAATACCCACGCCATGACACTTGACACCCTCTTCGATCGAGTGCTCGAAATCCAGAGCAGCTATCCCGGCGCGTCCGGACGTCTCTCGACGATCATCGACCGCATAGGAATCGCGGCGAAGGTCACCGCGAACGATCTCAACCGCTCCCGCATGGCCGACACAATGGGCGCGACCGAGG
>CAYLVL010000200.1:0-5454 GCA_964387135.1 uncultured Planctomycetota bacterium | reverse complement strand
TACCTTTACCTTCCCCTTCGCTCGATGATGGATCCTCCGCTGGACTGGGGTGATCCCGAGTCGGCCGGGAATTTCATATGGGTGGTGACCGGCAGGCAGTTTCGGAAACTGATGTTCACCTTGTTGCCTTACCAGATGCTTTACCAGATCATGCGCTACAGCTCCATCCCCCGCGAGATAGGAGCAATCGGAGCGTTCGCGGCGGCGCTCGGAGTGTGCAGGCTTTTCCTGGGGAAAAATCGAGGTGTCATTCTTCTGCTTGTGCACACCCTATTGCTCGTCGCGTCGAGTCTTTTCTATCTTGCGAGTTACTACATCTGGGACCCGGAAGGGTATGTTCTTCCGATGATCTGGGCGACTGCGCTCTGGGCCGGATGGGCTGTCGTGCTTCTTGTCGAAGTGCCGCGCGAGATCGCGACATTGGGACGAGTGATCGCCGTCGTCCTCATGATTCTTGCTCCCGTATGGGCGCTCGCGGGCCACTGGACCGATGTCGATCTGTCCGGAGCGCGGGAGGCGATACGATTCGGGGAGGAATCCTTCGAGGCTTTCGAGCAGGATGCGGTGGTGCTTGAGTTCCGCTATGAGCGCGCGTTCACCCTCTGGTACTACCGCGAAATCGAGTATGCCGATGAGCGCGATGATGTCGCGATTGTTTTCGCGGAGCACGTTGTCTATGACTGGGGACTCGATCTACTCAGGCGCAGGTATCCCGATCTCGTGCTTCCCGATCAGCTCATAACCGAGGCAGAGAGGGAGGTCAACACCGCCGAGTGGATTATCGAGCACAACATCGACCATAGACCCGTCTACTCGGGCGCGATTATCGACGATCTCGTTGAGAAGGGCTACAGGTTCGAGGGAGTGGGCTTGATGTTCCGCGTTCTCCCACCCGAAAGCGCCGGCAGCGGGTAGAGCGCAAGCATCAGCAGGATCGTTCCCGCAGTCACCCACATGCCCAGTCTGAAACTTCGCGGGACATACCTGAACTCTACCGTATGATCTCCCTGCGGCACTTCAATTGCCCTGAACGCGTAATCGGCCGGGAATATGGGGGTTTCCCGTCCATCGACATAAGCCGCCCACTCCGGGAACCAGCCGTCGCGTAGCACCAGGTAACAGCCCTCAGGAGCGTGGGTTTCGATCACCAGATGTTCCGGATCGTCTCTCACCATCTTAACCTGGCCGCCTTCCAGAACGAGCCCGTTTCCGTTTTCCAGTTCGTCCGGATGCGCAAACGTCCTGTCCTCCCGATCCGGATCCTCGATCACAACCGCCTCGACTCCCTGCACCGGCAGATTGGCGACAAGAACAAGCGCGCTCTCCATTGGATCATTCGAGAATGCGACCCTCCTCGTGAGGAAAGCTCTCGGTGACGGTTCGTCGATCTCCCACACCTGCACGAAGTCGTCGGGATAATCCGTTCCCTCGGTGGATGCATCCGCTCTGTCGTCCCACACAAGGGTGCAGAAATTTCCCGACTCGACTGGAAGCTCGTCCTGGCTGATCAACCACCTCACGCCCATCGCCCTGAACCATCGACTTTGCGCGATGGCATCCGCCCGGTACGCAATCAGCGCCCGATACTCGAAGAACCGATCGTCGAACAGGGTTCCATACTCGATGTAGCGTCGCGGCACGAGCGAATCGTATCCGCCGACATCTCTCAGGCCGAACGGCATGTTGAGATTCGGTATGAACGGGCTTTTCGCGCGCTTGTGCGGATTGAAGGGCAGGGGAAGACGCGCCCATCGGGCCAGTCGATTCGCTTCAACGCCGGATGTCTCATCCGACATCTGCACAAGTCGTTCGATTAATGGTGTCGATGGAGTGTAGTCGCATTCGGAATAGACCGGCTGGAGATGCCAGTATGTTCCCATCGAGAAACCGATGACCGCGACGGTAATGCCCCATCTCAGCCGGGACAACTTCCATCGGACAAGAACGGCGACTGCCATCAATATTGCCAGGAACGCGAAACCCGCAAGATAAAAAACGTGGTACGGACTCACCGCGAGCAGATTGGGCTCCGCGACCTGCGTCAGTATCGGCAGATTGATCACCGGCGCGTTGCGGAGAAATCGGTAGGTCATTGCGATCGATGCAGCCGCAATCAGTGCGAACAGAATCTTCCCGTACCGATTCGGCGCCCACTTCCCGTCAATAAGCGCTTCCAGTCCGAACGCGGCGAGCATGCACGCTGCGAGATTGAGCACCTCAATCGGCAGAAGGATCGTCACCTTCCATCCCGGCAGATAATCGAGCAGGAAGATGTACGCCTCCGGTATCCAGACGAGGATCGCGAACAGGAAACCGAGAATCCCGATGGTGACTGCCCTGGGACGTCCTGCGAGGATGCCGAGAAACGCAAGCAGGAAAATAAGCACGCCCCCGTACTGCCATGCGCGAAATGTGCCCCGGCCGTTGATCGGGAGGAGGATGTCCATCCGCTCCCCGAACCTCGCGAGCACCGGATCGATTCCGGCTTCCTCCTGCGGAGTTATCAGCCTGAGCTTCTCCTGCTCGAACGCGCGATCCGCGAATCCCTCGACCTGGCGGACGGTTTCCTGCGAGTAATGATAAGCGGGCACATTCGCGATCGCGCTCAGACCGATGCCGAACAGATATACCGCAGCGAACGCCGTCAGTGCCAGTGTCCAGTGAATTCGATTCGGCCCGATGCGTCTTGTCGTGAACCACCTGCACGCATAGTAGATGAACGTGAAGTAACTCAGGTGAACGACAAGTATCGGGTAGCCGGCCATCAGGATCAGTCCCGCAATGATTCCCGCGACAATCACCGGCCTGATTCCCGGCTTTTCGAGAAACCGCTCAAGCGCCCACAGGAGCCAGGGAAATCCGACCGTCCCGAGTGTCCACAGCGGAAACGGGAGGAAATGCACGCCGCATGTGAGCCACAAAATCGAGCCGGCAGTCGCGACCCATCGCGTCATCCGCCATCGCCTGAAAAGGAGGTACATTCCCCAACCTGACAGCACGAGGTTGAAAAGCTGGAACCATCCGATGATCTTGTGCGGGTGCGCGACAAGCTCCGCCACAACAAACGGCGGGAAGAAGAACGGCACCAGTCGGTTGGCGTAGAGCGGCGCCCCGCAGAACTGCCACGGATTCCAGTGCGGGACCCGACCTTCCTTCAGGCACTGCTGCGCGTACTCAAACCACGGCCCGTACTCAAGAACTGTGTCGTAGATGCTGCTGTTGTTGTCGTTGAGATCGACCCCCCTCGCCCACGGATGAATGCTTTTCCATGTATCGGGCATCAGCGCTTTGCCCTGGAACGTGAACGGCCACATCAGCACGATGATGAACGCGACGATGATAGCGGGGGGAATCAGCTCTGATTTGAAAGAGTTGCGAGGCGTACCGGTTTTGTCGAATGCAGGCGAGTGTGATGTATTACCGGACGTCGTCACGACCGATCACCCGGCGTGCTGAAGCACATGTCTCACAAGGTCTTCCGCGCCTGTCCCGTCTCCCAGCATCCCCCGCGCTTTCCTGACCTGCTCGCGAGCGTCGGCTCTCTGGTAGCCGAGCTCCACGAGCGCCTCGACAGCCTCCGCGAACGGCTGTCCCGCCCCGGTCTCCAGTGACGATCCGGATTTGCCCGCCATGGACGCGAACGCCGCCTCCTCGCCCCATTCCTCCATGAGCTCTTCCGCGAAGCGATCCTTCAACTCAAGCACGATCCTGCCAGCCGTCTTCGCGCCGACTCCCTGCACCTGCGTGAGCACCGCCGAATCACCCGCCGCGATGGCTTCGACAATCCGATCCCTGGGAAGATCGAGGATAGCAAGCGCCGTCCTGCCGCCGACACCGGAAATTTTGAGAAGCGCCTCGAACAGGTCTCGCTCGGCCGTGCTCTCGAAGCCGTAAAGCGACTGCGCGTCTTCCCTGACCTGGAATGACGTGTGCAGTCGCGCCGTCCCGCCGACGGGCGGCAATTCCATTGATGTTCTCGCTGCGACACGCACCTTCAGACCGATACCGACGCCTTCAGGACGGATCGTCACCGCATCGTCGGTCTTGTCCAGTATTTCACCCTCGATGAATGCGTACATGGTTCTCGTTTCACCCCACCGATGCGTCCTCCGGAGCGTTCCTGAGATGCGCGTGCGTCAGCGCAATCGCCAGCGCGTCCGCCACATCCGGTGGACTTGGAATCCCGTCAAGATCGTAAAGCGCCGTCACCATCTTCTGCATCTGCTTCTTGTCCGCCCGACCCGTCCCTGCAATCGCTCTCTTGACTTGCAGCGGCGCGTACTGCTTCGCCTCAAGGCCCTTCCCGACCGCCAGCACAATCGCCGCACCCGCCACCATCGCGACATCGATCGCCGTCGATACATTCCGGTGGAAATACACCCTCTCCACCGCGCACTCGTGCGGATGGAACTCGTCGATCACCCGGCCAAGCTCGGCGGCTATTTCCGAAAGACGCATCGTGGTCGGGTCTTTCGGGCTTGTCTTTATGAGACCGTACTCCACGGGTCGAGGCCTGCGACCGTCGTAGTCGATAACGGCGTACCCGCACTTGCCCAGTCCCGGATCAATCCCGATTATTCGCACGTCCCGAGCCACGGTCCGAATTCTCCCACACCCGATGCAATGCGGTCAATCTGCAATGGGTTCGACCACGAGGTACTCCTTGTCATTGATGATGAAACTCGCTGCCACCACGACATGCTCCGATGCGAACTCCTCAAGCTCGTTGGGGCGGATGTCGGTCAGGTAGAAATCGTTCAGCCATTTCACATCCTCTTCAGAGAACAGCGCGTCTTCATGGACAAGTGTGACATTGCCCTGTGCATCCCGCTCGATCAGCTCCCGGATGACGCTCCGGGGATCGCTTCTCACGCGCTCGATGAACTCCGGGAGGATGGTTGTGTCCGCCCGGGAGAAGTACCTCGTGTACTGCGCCCTGAGGTAGTCTTCCTCCGCCCCCGAGTAGATGACAAGATCGCCTGCTCCCAGATTCAAAGCGAGTTGTCCGGCCTCGTAGATATAGGGATTATCCCCCATGTTGCTCTCGGGGAGGAATTTGACGAATAGGTTGGTCGAGACAAGCACTGCAAGCGCGAGAATCGGAAGCCATGCGCGCCGGAAGCGGGGTCTGTCCAATGAGAAATGCTTTTGCAGGGCAGGGGCCAGTAGAAGCAGGAGTCCTGGCAGATAGAAAATCCTGTAGTTGTACGATTCCGGCGTGAAAACAAGCGTGAACGCGAAGAACGGAATCGCCGATATCAGCCCGAGCGTCTGCATACGGGATGTCGACCTTGATCGCCACCACTCGATAATTGCGCGTATTGTCTCAACGAGAAAGAACACGATTAAGAAAACCTGACCAAGTCTCAAAAGCATCCAGCCCGGGTGTGCGGAAATGTCACGCCAGTTTCCGAAGATGCCTTCCCCATGGAATGCATGCGCCAGGTGCAGATC
>CAYLVL010000199.1:0-5496 GCA_964387135.1 uncultured Planctomycetota bacterium | reverse complement strand
TCTTCCTACAGCCGACCCGGCGCCATTCTGTTTTCGCTGTTCAAATCGATCCTCGGCGACATCCTCGTCGGCGAGGTTGACCTTGACGTCGACTACGATTTCCTGACCGAGGCGCAGTTCTCGTCGGTCCGCGCTGCGCTTGGTCTTGGTCCCGGAACGGGTACAACCACGGGCGGCGCGGGGGAAATATCCGGCACAAAGGACGGCCTGAAGGTCTACCTCAAGGGCCAGTTCACCATCGACCCGGTAAACGGCATTCCCGTCCGGAGCCTCGGCTACAATGACTCCGTCTACTGCGAGATCATCGAGCGTAGCGATATCGCGGTTTCAATGGGCAGGCTGATAGGAGCCTATAAACACGGACTCTGGCTTCCGATAAAGGGCCGCGTGGTCGAGATTGCCGATGCTGTTGCGGATCGCAAGAGGTTCAGGCTTCTCGTCAGCGACGGCGTCTACGTGGACGTGCTCTCCTACGGGGATATTCTCGTCCGGACCACCGACCTGAGCCCGAGGGAGCGGGTCCGCAGGTCGCAGCGGGAAACCGATGATTTCGGCGCATTGCCACTCCTCGTGGCAGTCGTTCTGCTCGCTCTGCTCATCATGGCCCTTCTGATGGTTCGTTGATTCTATGCGATTGATTTTTCAGAACAAGTCCGTTAATGTGGCGATACCCCCCCGGTGGGGAGCGACATCTATACATGACACCTGAGACCGGAGTACAGGATCTTGCTCGCGCAGCTCGCCTCCGGAGCCTGTGGCGGGAATTTTTCAAGACCGCCAGCCCCGCGGCACGCGAGGCGCTCGCCATCAATTACCTTTACCTCGTCAACTACATCTACGGGCGCATTGCCGTCAATCTCCCGCCGCATATCGATCGCGAAGACCTCGAGCATCAGGGCATCCTAGGCCTTCTCGCCGCGCTTGATAACTTCGACCCCGACAAGGGCGTCAAGTTCGAGACATACGCCTCCATTCGAATCCGCGGCGCGATTATTGACTATCTTCGCAAGCAGGATTTGCTCTCGCGCCCGCTGAGAAAGCGCGCCGGGGAGATAGAGCAGGCGGCGGAGGAGTTCGTGAAGCGCCAGGGAAGAGCGCCTACTGTCGGCGATCTCGCCGAGGCGATGGGCACCACCGAAGAGGAGATATCCGAGAGCCTCTGGAAGTCCAGCCACTCGTTCATCATCTCGCTTGAAAGGGAGCTATACGAGGACGACGAGGGCTCGAGCTCAACGTTCGGCGAGAATCTCGCGCTCCCCAGACCCGATCCCCACGACGAGGCCGAGAGACACGACCTCCTCGAATGCATGGCCAGGGCTATCGAGGAGCTTCCCGAGAAAGAGAAGCAGATCATCGCTCTCTACTACCATGAAGAGCTGACACTGAAGGAGATCGGAGCGGTCCTCGGCATCTCAGAGTCGCGTGTCTGCCAGATACACTCCCGGGCTGTGTTCAACCTTCGCCAGAAAATGCAGTTGGACGGCTAACGCTTCCCCCCGCAACGCTTCCTCCTGCAGAACTTCCCCCTCAGACACCCAAGAACTCCAATGAGTTCTATTTTTCTTCTTTTTTCTTCTTCGTGCCTTCGTGTCTTAGTGGTTTAATTATTCAGATTCTGGATAAATCAAAACCACAAAGGCACGAAGAAGAAAGCCTCCAGGTTCAGCCCTGCATAGTCACCGACTTCTAAGCGACCTCAGCCACTTGTACCACCTGTCCAGTCCCTCGCCGGTGACGACACTCACCGGCCACGGCTCGACTTTCGGATTCACGCCCTTCAAATCCTGCTTGACGATGGAAATATCGAACCCGACCGCATCCGTGACATCCATCTTGGTGACGAGGATCACATCCGCCGTGTGAAACGCCTGCGGGTATTTCTGGACCTTGTCAGACCCTTCCGGTGTGCTCAGGAGCACCACGCGTTTATGCGCGCCGAGCGGAAATCCGGCGGGGCAAATGAGATTGCCGATATTCTCAACCACAACGAAATCCATCCCGCTAAAGTCAAGCTTCGGCAGGACTGACTCGATCATGTTCGCGGTCAGATGACATGAGCCCTCGGTATTGAGTTGGATGGCCTGCACTCCGGTGGCTTCGATTCGCGCAGCGTCCCGACCGGTGAAAACATCACCCTCGATAACCGCGAACTTCAAATCCGGATTGTCCTTGATCGTCTTCTCCAGCAGAGTGGTCTTGCCCGCTCCCGGGCTTGAGAGCATGTTCAGACCGGTCACACCGCGCTCGTCGAGCATCTCGCGCACCTTGTCGGCATGCGCCTGGTTGTTGGCTCCGACCGCTCTCATTACGACAATATCAACCATCGTTTCCTCCAGCATTCTTCGTGCTGTCAGCCTCTTCGGCCGCCGCCTCCGACTCGTCCTCGCCCTCCAGGCTGAGTATAAGGAATTCCCGCCCCTCGACTATCTCGACCGTCGGCGTCCCGCAGTCTGGGCAGTACAGGAACAGCCGGTCGAGATTGATTTCCTTCCCGCACGTCTTGCATCTGCCCTTCCCAGGCACCCTCTCGACCACAAGCTCCGCGTTCTTTGTCAACTCGTCCTCTTCCTTCAGGAAGCTGAATGCGAACTCAAGCGCCTCTATGCTTATCCCGCTCAGAGCGCCGATACGCAGGAAGATCCTGTCGAGCCTGACAATGCCCGCCTTACCCGCCTCCTTCGACGAGACCTTCACAAGCTCCTCTGCGAGCGAGAATTCATGCATAGCGCGGCGGACAGTATAAGACATCGACCGCCGCTTGTCTCTCTCTCGGACAAAGGGGGAAGCAGTGCAATCGCATTCGGCCGACATCACCCGTTGCGGGAAATGCCATCTTACTGTAGAATTCCCGTGACTCGTCTTGCCTTGGGAAGACGAAGGCAAGGTCAGAACCTGCCGAACGTGGGGGAGGTGGGGTCTACCTCCCCTTTTTGTATGCCCCGTTAGTCACTCCAAAGCCTGGACCCGATCATACCGCGTTGCATACACCCGTCCGTCGGCTCCGATCGCCGGGGTTCCGTAGTAGCTCGCGGCTGCCGATGCGTTCTGCTGCTCTCCGTACGACCACAGCACCGTACCGAAAATCGGATCGATCGCCGCGACTCCCGATACGAGCGTGGTTTCAAGAACACTGTGACGGGCGCATGTCGAGACGTAAACTTTCCCCTTGTCGCCGACCGAAACGCCATTTCGGAAATGCGTCACTGCCACCGATCCGCCTGTCGCGCGCGTGAAAATCTTGTGTCTGCCTGAAAACTGCCCGAACCTGCTCAGGACTAGGAGATACACGCTGTATTCGTACGGGTACTCGGTGTCCGCGACCCCGGTTCCGTCCAGGAAATAGAGGCTCCCGTCCGGACCGATACCCGGCATGCCCTGCAAAACCCTGATGACATCGTCCGTGTAATCCCACAGGAACTGCCCGTATAGATTTCTTGCCTCCACCGCGGCGGATGAGTAGACGACATCGAGCACGAAGCCCGCGAGTATGACTTCGTTGTAGTCGGTGACCATCGGGTGGCAGTTGACCGTGGAGAGCGTCGTCAGCGGCTCGTCTACCGATGAGTGTCCGTACTCGTCCAGCACGATCAGCCTCGGATTCTCGAACCAGTCCGCGACCGCGACAATGTCGCCGTCCGGACCGATCGCGGGTGCGCCGCGCCACGAATCGAGATACGATCCCGCAAGGATGGAGTGATATTCCGACGAATCGTCCGGCCACAGCCACATCTGGCAGCCGGTAAGCTCATCGACCGCGACGATCACATGCTCCCTCGCGACCGCGACAATCAGCCCGTCTTCCGTTATGACCGGGGAATCGTAGACACTGAAGCCTTTCGGACCCGGACCGCCCGTGTAGTCGATCGATGTGAGTGACCAGACCTCGTCGCCGTCGGACATCCGGTATGCATATATTCCCTGCGGCTCGGAATTCGACAGAAGACTCGACCAACAGACGATGACCAGTCCCGACGCGGTAAGCAACGGTTGCGGGGGCGACCAGGCGTTCGCAAACGGTGCCGGCTCATCCCACTCAGGATTCCCGTCGCTGTCGAAACAGAAGACACCGGTGTTAGCGGCGACATAAATATTCCCGTTCGACCCGATACTCGGACCGGCATAGGTCCTTTCCCAGTTTGCTCCTCCCGTCGAGCTGTCCCACTCGAGATCGGGCTCGGTCGCCGGGCCGTCGAAGTCACCCCGCGAGGTGTGCTGCGCGTTCTGCCCAAGCATCGGCCACGGACCCGGATCGAGCCCGGTCTCAGGCGGCTCGGCTACGGTCACCTGCACGTAATCATAGATCGAGTCCGCCTGTAGGCTTCCCGGCGATGCAGCGCGGATGAGAAGATCGTACACGCCGGGATCGACACCGTTCAGGTTCGATATCGTGCCCGACCACCGGGTGTCCGAGTCCTGTGTCAACTCGAACGGATCGTCCGCGAGCGGCCCCGCATCGACCGTCACCGCCGTCACATCGTCTTGCCAGTCCGAAACCTGGCAACTTACTATGGCCGGTAGCGGTCCGACAAGCTCTCCACTCACCGACTGATTCGATATCTCGTACGGCTCGTTGCAGTGAACGGGGTAGCTCGCCTCGACGACGAACGTGATCTCGCCGAAATGCCCGGTCTCGCTGAAGCGGAAGTCGATCTCCCTCGTGTAGGTCTCCGCAGCACCGAACTCCCGGTCGGCTTCCTCGACCGCGTACGCGATGAACGGGTTCAGCGTCCTGTCGCCTCCATCATCGAACAGGAGCGTGTAGTCATCCGGATTCTCAAGCCAGACATGCCCGGTTTCCCATCGAAGAATCGCGCGGACATCGAAGCCCGAGAACTCGGTTGGATTTGTGACAGACGCCTCAAGATCGAGAATGCCGTCGTCGGTCGAGAATTCGAGTACCGTCAACTCAATACAGTCCGAGCATTCGGGCGGGGTGATGAACGGCGTGACGTCGACATGGAACGAGGCAAGACGAATAGGGACCGCCCTGGCGACGGGTATCGACGGATCGAAATCAAGCGACCAGGCGCCCCAGATCACGCGTCCCCGGGTCGAGCGACAGGAATCCGGCGCCGGCACCAATGGTGGGGATGACTTCGCGCACCCGGCACATATCGCGAGCATCAGAATTATCGGCAGAATCAGTCGTTTTCGCATGACAACCACCAGTGTATAGCACAATGGGTAATTCCGGAATCCCAATCTTGTATCCCTGCTCACTTCTCCTTTTTCAAAGTTACGATCGTTACCCCGCCGCCGCCCTGCCCGACATCCGCCAGCTCGAACTTGTCGACAAGCGGGTGGCTTTTGAGGAACTCGTGGATTCCCCTGCGAAGAGCCCCGGTGCCGAACCCGTGGATCACATGCGCGCGCTCCCGTCCCTGGTAGTAGGCCTCGTCGATGTACGGGTCCAGCTTGATGATCGCCTCGTCCACCGTCAGGCCGTGCAGATCGACAAACAGCGGCAGCGTCTTGTGCGCGGGAATCCGGGTGCGC
>CAYLVL010000198.1:0-5562 GCA_964387135.1 uncultured Planctomycetota bacterium | reverse complement strand
GAAAGTGCTCGCGACGATCGCCAGCGCCGCCATGTACTCGGCGTAGCGGTCGCGCTGGATAACCTGGTTCGTGACGCTCGGCACCCTCAGCCCGAGATACCCGAGCGCCTCGACCTCCAACTCCGGATCGAGGAAGGCCCATGTCCCTACCGCCCCGGAGACCTTCCCTACCCTCATGACCTCCTTAGCCCGCTCCAGCCTCTCGATATCCCTGCCCAGTTCCTCATAGAAGACAAGGAGTTTCAGGCCGAAAGTGGTCGGCTCGGCGTGCACACCGTGGGTCCGACCGATGCAGATGGTGTCCTTGTGATCGAGGGCCTTATTCCCGACGACCTTTCTCAACTCGCCCAATCCTTCGAGGAGGACATCGGATGCTTCCACAATCTGAAGCGAGAATGATGTATCGAGGACATCGGACGATGTCAGGCCCATGTGGATCCATCTGGAGGGGGGCCCGACTTTCTCGCTGATCGCCTCGATCAGGGCGACGGTCTCGTGACGGGTGGTTTTCTCTATCTCGAACAGTCGGTCGATGTCGAAGTCGGCTTTTTCGAGGATGGTGTCGAGATCCTCTTTCGGGATCACGCCGCGCGATGCCCACGCGCGGCAGACCGCGAGCTCGACCTCGAGCTGCTTCCGGAAGCGATACTCATCGCTCCAGATCCGACCCATCTGTTCCCTCGTGTAGCGCTCGATCATTTGAGACCTTCCGTGACGATGTGATGTCCGTCGGCCGACGGTACCAGCTTGGCATTATACGGAAAAACGAGGTGAGTTGGAGCGAGATGTTTACCAGTAGCCGTCTGGCGGCATCATGGTGACGAAGACGTCGGAGTGCTTGCTGGGAACATGATAGTCAAAGCCGAGGCCTGGGTCGAAATCGCATATCAATCCGAAGAATCCTGCTACATATGCATTGCCTGTGGGATCAGCATCGACATCCCCTGAATAAAACATTCCCCCCGGCTCTTCCCAGACACGAACCCAGATTGACTCACCGGTCGAGTTGATTTTATTCAAGTGCATAGGGATTTGATTAGCGTTGCGTGAATACAGCATCTCATCGGGTCCCGGATCGACATCCACATCCCTGCTCATTACGTGCCCGACGACATATATTTCTCCGAAGCCTGTAGCGGCGAGTCCTCGCGCTTGGTCTCCCCATTGAAGTGCCCACCGGTACTCCCCGTCGGGACCGAAGCAGCTCAGATAAATTCCCCCATTCTCGGGATCACGGATATCCTCGCCCGGACCCGGATCGAGATCGGTAGGGTATTCGAGCGTACCCAGAGCATAGAGGCTTCCGGCAATCTCAGCAGCGATTTCCGCGGGATCATCATCATATTCACTTCCCCAGGTTCTGACCCATTGATACTGTCCTGAGCAGTCCAGCTTGCTTAGGAAGCAATCACGACCGCCATTCGATGCACGGTAGTCTTGTGATAATCCCGGGTCGAAATCCGCGCTGCCCTCAAATCCGCCAGTCAGATGGATTGAACCTGTCTTGTCAACCGTGACACCAAGACAACTCTCCCATCCGGGGCCACCCCATGAGGCTGCTCTTATCCATGAGCCGTCCCCATCGAAAACACTCAGGAATGCATCATGGTCTGCCCCAGGCGGGAATGACTCAAGGAAATATTCTCCGGGACCGGGATCGAAATCCACGCGCTCAAGAAATGACCCGACCACATAGACATGTCCCGCATTATCCAGCGCAATATCCAACCCCCTTGCCTGTGCCATCCCGATGTCGCCGCCCCATGTGCGAGTCCACATCCGGTTTCCGTTCCCGTCGAACTTCGTAAGATACGCATCCCATCCCGTACCCGAATCATGAAAGTCCTCTCCCGGACCGGGATCGAAATCTACATTACCGCCAAAATAATCTGTCAGATAGATATTCCCCTCTTCATCACTCACCAGACCTGCACGACTGACAATGATTCCTTCCGGAAACTCGATTTCCCACAACAATCGCCCCTCTGGATCCAGTTTCCATAGTCCGTCATAAAGCGCAGTTTGTCCTGATACATACATCGTCACAATGGAATTACCTAATTTGTCGACTTCAATGCGGTCCAGCAAGTCAATGTTCATTATTCCGCCATGATCCCCCCATGTTGTCGCCCAGCCGCGACGGGGACGGACCTCCAGCGGATACACCTGCCACGCGTCCACCGGCCCAAGGTTCGGATCGTCACCCTCATCCGTCACCCTTACAAGAAGCGGATATGTCCCCATCCCGACGCCGCCCCCGTTCCTGATCACCCCGCCGAAGAGCGAGTAAGGCTCCCCGTTGTTCGCCGACAACTCGAGGCTCACCTCGCCGTCGAAAAGCTGTGGCGCGAAGACGCTGGCCGACGTGATGGTCTGAAGGCCCTGGTGGTCGAACACCCTGACCTCCACTCCCGTCATCGCTCCCTCATCCGGCATCAGGCCGGTACCGGCGTTGACGATGATTTCGTACGGTTCGAGACAATTTGCGCTGAGCGGGAAATCATTGAGCGGATCGACCACGTCCTTCGCGAGTTGCCACGACGCGTCCACGGCATAGCCGAACTGCATCGGACCGGCGGGAGCATGGATACGGAAGGTCTTTGTCTCCGCGACTCCCGGCTCGAACATCCTGCGCGGGGCGTCCTTGCGGTATGCGACGAACGGATTGAGGGTCGACGTAAGATCGCCGCCGGTCGACCATCTGCCGGTGATGTAATGCAGCGCCGGCGGACCGGGCGAGTCCTCGGGGAACTCGCTCGGGTTGAAAAGATGAGTATAGCCGTCGTAGTTGAGAAGACGAACCGCATCGGATCCCCACGCGATAGACCTGCCGGACGGCGGGAACGCGTAATCTGCCTTCGAGATGAAAATCCCGCGCACATCGAATCCGGTGTATTTCAGCATCCCCGGGAACGGATGCCTCATGGTGACATCGACATCTATCAGCTCGGGCCCTGGAGAGACAATCCGCTCAACCGCCAGACAGGTCTTGCACGGAGTGACTTCCAGGAGCCTGACCGTATTGAAATGAAGCTCCGCGGTACGTAACGGGACGACTTCCGCCTCGGAATGGTCGTCATTGATGGCGATAGTCCATAGCCCCAGAATCGTCCGGTGGGATGATGTCGCGCGTGTCGCCATCGGCCATGATGGCAGCACGTCAGGCGACGCCGGCCCGCGTTGGGTATCATTCGAGCAGGCTGCGAGCAGCAGGCACAGAACAGCAGCGAGGGGGATCATCCGGCACATACCCATCTCCTGTTATCGGCGATATCAATCGCGATATAACCATAGTTTATCATGCAAACCCGGACGGACAAAACGGTCCGCCGTCCAGACAGTGTGCCCCTCGGATTTTTCCTAAATCGGCCTACTTTCCCAGTGCGTCCGCGATCATCGCGTGGAGCATGCGATACTCCACTTCCGCGTCCTTGAAGAGTTTGCGGCCGACGATGAATTTCTCCGTTGTACCGCCGCCGCGAATCGTAATCCCGCCGCCCGGTTCGAGCGAAACAGGTCTGCCGACGAGCCAGAGGTACTCGGTCAACTCGCCGGCTCGACCGCATGCGTGCGGGCTGAACGCCTGGCGAATCTGCGAGTGAAGCTCGATCACAAGCCCGCCCTCGAGGGTCCTAAGGAGGCCGACGCCGTCCGGGTAGCGGCTCTTGAGGGTGCGATCGAGAATCCGGACGATCTGCATCTCGGAGCTGAGCGGGGATTCGCCCTCGTCCCTTTTCGGGGGTATCGATGTGTCCTTGGTCACCATCAGCCAACCTGCTTGATCACATTGGCGATCTCGATAGCCACCTCGGCGGCGGTGAAGCCGCGATTAGCGCCCTTGCCGCCCGCGCGCTCGACAGCCTGCTCGAGTGTGTCGGCGGTGATTGTGCCGTAGACGACCGGCACGCCGGTTTCCATGGCGGCAAGAGCGATGCCCTTGGCCATCTCGGCCGCGATGTACTCGTTGTGGCTCGTGTCGCCCCTGATGACGGCGGCGATGGCGATAACGGCATTGTACTTGCCGCTCGCGGCGGCCGCTTTCGACGCAATGGGGACCTCGAACGAGCCGGGCACCATGATGTGGCGGATGTCTTTCTCCGCCACGCCATGACGCTGAAGTCCGTCGAGCGCTCCCTCCGCGAGCTTGTTGGTGATAAGGTCGTTGAAGCGCGACTGTACTACCGCGATCTTCAGTCCTTTGCCGTCAAGCGTGCCTTCTATCTTCTTGACCATGCTATGGCCTCCGTTTTTTCAATCTCACCCCGCGACTTCACCATATTATGCTGAACAGCAGACCGGCACTCAAGCTTTCAGCCGAAAAGCGGCGCGTGTCCTGCGATTTCTATTCCGTGTCCCTTGAGCCCGATAAGCTCCTTGGGATGATCGGTCAGAACGGTGATTTTCTTCAGTCCGAGGTCGCTGATAATCTGCGCGCCCAGGCCGTAGTCGCGCTTCACATCCTCCGGCGGAATCTCCCTGCCGTTCTGCTTCTCGAGCGCTTCTTCTCTCGCTTTCGCCATGTCCTTCAACTGCCCGATCATCCTCTGCCCGCGAAGCCTTGATCGGATGTAGATGAGCACGCCGCTGCCGCGATCGACAATCTTCCGCATCGCGCTGTCGATCCGATCACATGCTTCCTCATGACGGACCCCGAAGATATCACAGAGTACGTGCGAGTGATGCACCCTCACAAGCACGGCCTCATCGCTTGATGCGATCTCCTCCAGGTCGCCGTACACGAGGGCCAGATGCTGCTCATCCCTGACGATGCTCTCGTAGCCGATCGACCGGAACCGTCCCCATTTCGTGTCGACGTCCGCTTCCACGACTCTCTTGACGAGTCTCTCGGATTGGAGCCTATAAGCGATAAGGTCCTCGATAGTGTAGATGCGGAAGTCGTGACGCTCGGCGTACTCAATCAGTTGGGGAAGGCGGGCCATGGAGCCGTCTGGATTCTTGATCTCGCACAATATACCGACCGGATTGAAGCCTGCGAGTTTCATGAGGTCGACGACCGCCTCGGTGTGCCCTGCCCTTTCGAGAACACCGCCCACTCGCGCCCTCAGGGGTCTGACATGACCGGGGCGGAGGAAATCGGACGGTTTGGAATCGGGATCGGCCAGGAGCTTGATCGTCGCGGCCTGATCGGCGGCGCTGATGCCTGTCGATGTGCCCCTCGCGGCATCCACGGTGACGGTGAATGCAGTACCGTGACGCTCGGTGTTCCGGTTGACCATCAGCGGAAGCTCCAGGCGGTCGATCTCCACAGGAGCCATCGGCACGCAAATCCAGCCGCGCACGTGGGTTTCATAGAAATTGATTACCTCCGGAGTGACCAGCTCCGCGGGAAAGACCAGGTCGCCCTCGTTCTCGCGACCGATATCGTCGACAAGGATGATGAACCTGCCGGCCTTCAAATCCGCGATCGCGTCCGGGATGGAGCCCATACGCTCGTGACGATGGACATCGCCGACACCGCCACGGGTGCCCGGGGCGGTACCCCCAAGCTGGGTTTCCTGAGATACGCACACGGGGACTTAATTATAGGGAAAAGCGAGGTTA
>CAYLVL010000197.1:0-5574 GCA_964387135.1 uncultured Planctomycetota bacterium | reverse complement strand
CATCGCGCGGTTGGCGATATCCCGCATCGCCATTTCCCCACCGGAGATTCCTTCGCTCATGTTTCCGCTTTCTCCAGCTTCTTCTGAACCCACTTACGGAACGTCTCGCCGCGATCGATGTAATCGGTGAACTGATCGAAGCTCGATGACGCGGGTGAGAGCAGCACGATGTCCTCGGGCGTCGACATGTTGAGAGCCACCGAGCATGCTTCCTGGAGCGTTTTCCGCATCGTGAAGTTTGTACATCCCGCTTCCCTCAACTCCTTGCGAAAGCGGTTACGTGTGTCGCCGAGCAGAATGACGTGCCGCACGCGACGCTGAATGTGCGGTATCAGATCGGTGAGGTCGAGATTCTTTTCGTACCCGCCAAGAAGCAGGATGACCGGCTTGTCGAAGCACTTGAGGGCGGAGATCGTCGAGTGTACATTGGTGGCTTTCGAATCGTTGACCCACAACGTGCCGTTTATCTCGCCGATCTTTTCGATTCTGTGCGGCAGACCTTCGAAAGAGGCCAGGGCCGTCGCGATCTCTTCCGGCGGGCATCCGACAAGCGCCGCGGTCATTATGGAAGCGAGGGCGTTCAACTGGTTGTGCTCGCAGGTGAGTTTCAGATCTTCCGTATTGATGACTTTCTTCGCTTTGCCGTCGACATCCAGCATGAGCCGACCGTTGTCGCGCCATGCGCCTCCCGGGATGCGTCCCGCGAGACTTAATCCGTGTAGTCTGGACCTGGCCTGCCCGTACGCCTGGAGGCATTCCGGATCGTCGAAATTCACAATCGCATGATCCTGGCTGCGCTGGCGATCGAATATCCGTCCCTTCGTCCGGATGTAGGCGCGCATGTCGCCGTGACGTTCGAGATGGTCTTCGGCGATGTTCAGAAGCACGGCGATGTATGGACGGAAGAGACGCACGGTTTCCAGTTGGTAACTCGAAACCTCCACCACAAGCCAGTGGTCGGGTTTTGTCTCGCCGGAAAGGGCGATGAGGGGGGATCCGATGTTTCCCGCAAGATGAGCGGTAAGCCCGACTGATGAGAGTATGTGATGGATGAGGGCGGTGGTGGTTGTCTTGCCGTCCGTGCCGGTTACTGCGATGATCCTGCCCTGCACAAGCCTTGCTGCGATCTCGATCTCGCCCGCGATCTGGACCTTCGACTTCTCGCAGTGATCGAGGATGTCGAGGGGGATCCTGATGCCGGGCGAGGGAGCCAGAACATCCGCTTCCTTCGCGACAAATTCGGCCAGGTCCTCGACGCCGCCGAAATGGAACTTCACTCCGCTTTGCTTGAGACGCTTGATGTCGTCCTTGAAGTCGCCGAATCTTGATTCCTGGCGATCCTCGATGACCTGTACGGGGTACCCGCGCTTGGAGAGTGCTTCCGCCAGCGCCCGGCCGGTAACGCCGTAGCCCCACACGACGAATCTGGTTTTCTTCGGATAAGCCTTCATTTGAATTCAGTCAATCCATTTTCCGCCTGCGGTTCTTTCGATCGGTTCAGTGCGAATGTCAGACGGTCGATATCATTTATTGTACATCCGGTCGGCGTACGGGGCTCGGGGGGAGGGATTGGTTTCCCTCCCCCGGAGACTCCCTATACGGACCGGACATTGGAGCCATGAGCGAATTGGAATAGGCGGGAAGGGACCGGGGACACGGCCCCTTCCCATTCGCAGAGGTAAAACCCGCGGCGCGGACTGATGCGCCGCTGTGAGTGGGCTTGGATGATGTTTTTTTTCTTTCGTCTCCAATGATTCGCGTTCGATCGGATGTCATGCCGACCACCACCCGATCGCTCCGCCGACAATCCCGATGACAACAGCTCCCGCGACAATCGCGGGTTCTTTGTATCCTCTCAACTCCCATGCGTGATGGATGGGGGTCATGCGGAAGATCCTCTTGCCACCGGTCATGCGGAAGTAGACAACCTGAAGGACGACGGTCGTGATCTCGATGATGAAAACGATTCCGATTATCAGGAGCGTGATTTCAAGACCGGTGGCGACAGCGGCTGCGGCCAGTGCTCCGCCTATCGCCAGCGCTCCGGAGTCGCCCATGAAGATCGACGCCGGATTCCAGTTGAACGGAAGAAATGCGATACATATGCCCGCGAGCACCACGGGCACAACGCTGGTGCCCGCGCCGGTGGTCCAGATCGCTCCGCCGAGGCATATCGCGGCTACCAGTACGGTGCTCGCGGCGAGGCCGTCAAGGCCGTCTGTAAAATTCACCGCGTTCACAATGGTCAGGTAGCAGAACAGGCCGAGAAGGATTTTCCATGCGCCGATGTCGACCGTCGCATGCACGAATGGAATCCGGATGGTGCTGTCTTCGATGAGGTAGTAGACCCCGCCGACAACCAGAAGTCCCACTACAATCTGGAGCGGAAGCTTGTAGCGGGCTTTGAGACCCGACGATTGCTTTGTTGCGATCTTCATGACATCGTCGGCGAGTCCGATCAGTCCGGTAAGCAATCCCGCCGCGATGCCGACGACCGCCCGGCCGTCCGTGATCAGAAACGCTCCCGGAAAGCCGACAAGGGCAAGAGCTGCGAGGAATGCGCGACCGCCGGTGGATGGTGTCGATGCTTTCTCGCGGTGATGCTCCGGCCCCTGCTCGCGTATGACGGATCCCGCCTTCGAAACTCCGGCAAGCAGGTAGGTGACCAGTCCCGTGATCAGGGCAGATGCAACGAGGCATCCGAGGAGAATTGTCTGGCCGCGTGACAAGTGCATCGGTTTCGCTACCAGTCCTCATCGAGGAGGCGCTCGAACTCCAGTCCGCGGCTGGCCTTGATAAGAACAAGGTCGCCTGGCCTCAGAAGCTCTCTCAGGCTCACAGCGCATTCCCCGGTGGTTTCGAACGACTGTCCTTCGATATCCCCCCCGCGAGTCTCGAGAGCCGACTCGCGTATCAGGGTCGCGAGCTTCCCGACCGTGATCAGAACGTCGATCGGGAGTTTCGCGAGATGCTTTCCCGCCTGAATGTGATATGCAATCTCGTTCTCACCAAGCTCGAGCATGTCGCCGAGTATCGCGACTTTTCGTCCGACAGCGGCTCCACTGCGAAGGAGCCTTCTTGCGGAGAGGGCGTCGAGCGCGTTCGCGAGCGACAGCGGATTCGAGTTATAGGCGTCGAAAATGACCTCGATGCCGGTCGGGCGGTCGATGAATTCCATTCGACCGGAAACACCCGGAAGTGCCTTGAGAGCTTCGGCGATCTCATCGAGTGTCAATCGCTCGCTGCCGCTGTCGGTTGGCGCTTCGATTCGCATGGCAGCGGCGGTGGCGCAGAGTGCGTTGATAAGGTCCGCTCGACTTGTTCCGGGAATGGTGGTTTCGAAATCACCCTCGGGTGTTGCGATTGTGCACCGGGTGAAAAGGCCCTCACTCGAGAAATCGATGGGATAAACCGAGTGACCTTCATCGAGACCGAATGTCAGAAGGTCGAAGCTGGAACCGTATTGCTTCGTGTATGGTGAATCGCCGGGCGCGACGACCGTACCGCCTTCAACGAGACCGTCCACAAGCTCCCACTTTGCTTGCGCTACATTGTCGATGCTTCCGAACTCGCTCAGATGTCCCGGCCCGATTGATGTGATAACCGCGATGTACGGTCGTGCGATCATGCTGAGGTAGTGAATCTGTCCGACTCCGCGACTCGCGCATTCCAGTACCGCGACTTTGTGTTCCGGAACTATCTGGAAGACGGTCATCGGGAGACCGATCTCGGTATTCCAGTTGCGGATGGTTTTCAGGGTCGGCCATTTCACGGAACAGATATGGGTGATGTTCTCCTTGACGGTAGTCTTGCCGACGGTGCCGGTGATGGCGACGACAAACGGTTTGAACTTGTCGAGAAGGGCCCTTGCCGAGTCGGCGAGCGCGACGGTGGTGTCGGGTACGATGAGTGCGGGAAGGTCCGGGTATGACAGCCCGATCTTCGACTCGTACTCATTACGGTCTGACACGATCACCCCCGCCGCGCCCCTGCCGGTTGCGTTTGCCAGATATTTGTGCCCGTCCCCGGTCATGCTCTTCAGGGCGATAAACCACTCGCCCGCGCACAGGCTTCGCGAATCGAACGAAAGACCGCCGGGACATCTGCCGCCGACATAGTCATCCGGATTGCCTGCGATGATCTCGCCATGGCAGGCGGCGGCCCATTCTTCAAGCGTCAGATACATGCTGTTCCCGCACGCTCGCATAGCCGTGCGCCTCAAGCCATTCCCGGACTACTTCACGGTCGTCGAAGTGAATTGTCTTGTCCTTGAAAATCTGGTAGGTCTCGTGACCTTTCCCCAGTATTGCCACGGTGTCGTTTTCCTTGGCTGCGTCAAGAGCGATACCAATTGCCTCGCGCCGATCGGGCTCAACAATCACGTCGGCGGTGCGCCCTCCCTGACGGTCGGGCCTCTGGTTCGAGGTGTTTTGAATGCGCTTAACACCGACGAGGATGTCGTTGATGATGTCGAGGGGTTTTTCTTTTCGGGGATTGTCGGAGGTGATGACGGCGATGTCGCACTCTCGCGCAAGTACCTCACCCATCATCGGGCGCTTGCCGCGATCTCTCGATCCGCCCGCGCCCATGACGCCGATCAGTCTTCCCGGAGTGAGTTCCCGCAGGCATCTGAGCGCTTCCTCGGCGGGTTGCGGAGCGTGGGCGTAGTCGACGACAACAAGGAAACTCTGTCCAAGATCGATGCGCTCAAGCCGTCCGGGTATTGGCTTCGCATTTGATAAAGCTTCCGCAATCGTGGCCGGGTCGATATTCTGGGTCAGCGCGATTGCCGCGGCCGCTGCGGCGTTCTCGGCGTTGAATCTACCGACCAGCGGGAGCCTGATTTCGCGCTGCCAGTCGCGGCCGAACATCTCAAGAATGATGCCCTTCATTGAGCGGTCGAGAATCCGGACGGAAAGGTCGCAGGCTATCGTTGATGGATCCTCGTCGGTCACGAACGCTGCGAAGGTCATTCGATGGTCTTTGGCGATAGGGGAAAGAAAATCGGCGGTATGGGAGTCGCGGGCGTTCCCGATTCCCCACACATCCGGATTGACCTTCGCTGCGTCTCTGGCGATCGAGAGCTTCACGTTGATGTACTCGTCGAGCGAGAAGTGATCGAGATGGTCACGACTGAGGTTGGTGTAGGTGATTGACTCGAACCTGACGGATGAGGTTCTGGAAAGCGCTCCCGCGTGCGCGCTGACCTCGCAGATCACATCGGTCGCGCCGGCGTCGGCGAGGAATCTAAGTCGCTTCTGGAACTCAATCGGACCGGGAGTCGTGAGGTCGCTCTTCCAGCTTTTATCTCTGAAGCTGATGCCGAGCGTGCCCATCGATGCAGGATCGCGACCGGCGGCGATGAAGATTCCGGTCGCGAGTTGTACCGTGGTTGTCTTTCCTTTCGTGCCTGTGATTCCGTGCACCCTGATCTCCCGACTCGGATGGGAGTAGAACTCTGCGGCCAAGAGCGATGCCGCAAGTCGAGTGTTGTCAACAAGCAGAAGCGCTTCCTCGTCTACCGGTCTGAGCAGATCGGGATTCGCCTCGACATGCGCC
Source organism: uncultured Planctomycetota bacterium (assembly GCA_964387135.1). Classification (GTDB taxonomy): domain Bacteria; phylum JAJVIF01; class JAJVIF01; order JAPKYR01; family JAPKYR01; genus CAYLVL01. The sequence continues at coordinate 15 of CAYLVL010000197.1, read as the reverse complement.
GGCTCGACAACAAGC
>CAYLVL010000196.1:0-5601 GCA_964387135.1 uncultured Planctomycetota bacterium | reverse complement strand
GGTGATTCAGAGGGATACGAGGCGATTCGCCAAGCGTCAGATGACCTTCTTCAGGCGTCTCGAGGGAATCGAGTGGATAAAAGTCAGCGACGACAGCGATCCCGGGGAGATAGCCCAAAGGATTGCGGAAGGCCACTGACTGAATCATCCCTTGCATTGGAATGGATTGTGAATGTAACCTTGCGGGAGAAGTCCGGAGAGGAGATCTATGCAGAAAGCTGAATCAAAAAATCGCACCGAGACGCTGCCGTTCGAGAAATGGCACGGCACCGGCAACGATTTCGTCATCTGCTCGGAGCGCCTTGTGACCGCTTTCTCCGATGATCTCGCGGCCCTGGCAAGGGCGATGTGCGACAGGAGGCTCGGCATCGGCTCGGATGGCCTGATCCTGATCGGAAAATCGGAAACGGCCGAGTTCAGGATGCGGATGTGGAATCCGGACGGCAGCGAGTCGGAGATGTGTGCGAATGGACTCAGGTGTGTCGGCATGCACCTGATGAATCACGGGCTGGGCAGCGTGTCGGAGCCTCTGCCGATTGAGACGGCGAAGCGAATCGCGATTCTCAGCTTCATTCAGCCTCCCGACTGGGCGGAAGGCGACAAGCTGTGGGTCAATGTCGATATGGGCATCCCGGTCACGAAGCGATCGGAAATCCCGATGTCGGGCGAGGGACCATCGCCGGTAATCGAAGAGGAGCTCAGGGTCCCCGGCACGAGGAAGAAGCTCAAGCTGACCGCGGTGAACTTCGCGAATCCACATGCCGTGGCGTTCGTGAAGGATGTCGGGGAAGTTCCGCTCAGACACTGGGGACCGGAGATCGAGAATCATACGGCCCTGTTTCCCGAGAGGGTGAATATCGAGTTTGTCGAAGTGATTGCGGAAGACCATGTAAAAATGCGGGTCTGGGAAAGAGGAGCGGGCGAGACATTAAGCTGCGGAAGCGGTACGGCGGCGGTACAGGCCGCGTGCGTGATGACCGGCAAAGCAGGCAGGCGCTTGAGAGTTGATGTGCCCGGCGGCTCGCTTCTGACAGAATGCATGGAAGATGATCATGTGTTCCTGTCAGGCCCCGCTGTCAGGGTTTTCACGGGCGAATGGTATGGATGAGGACACTTGCCAGACTGCCTTGCCGGCGCTGCAAGGCGCTTGATTTCGGGAAAGAAATGAGTCAAAATCGACTCTCACTCTTTCCCCGATCGCATCTGGCGGGGCTTTTGTTGTTAGGGAGGGGGTTATCAGATATACGGAGTGAACGATTATCATGGCCGATGCAGAAACCAAAACAACCGTATTCAAGCTGGCGAAAAGGCTTAATGACATACCCCCATACCTTTTCCAGCGCATAGACGACTTGAAAGCCGCTGCGAAAGCAAAGGGAATAAAGGTGACCAGCCTGGGAATCGGCGATCCGGACTTGCCGACCCCGAGCGAGCTCGTTGACGAGCTATACGCACAGGCACAGGTCAACGCCAATCAGAAATACCCGGCCTACAAGGGGATTCCCGAGCTGAAGCAGGCAATCGCAGGATTCTACGAGAGGCGATTCGGTGTCGGACTCGACCCGGAAACCGAATGCCTCGCGTTGATCGGGAGCAAGGAAGGAATCGCGAATCTTGCGCTTGCGGTGGTCGATCCGGAGGATGTGGTCATCTATCCCGACCCGTGCTACCCGGTATACCCGATGAACCCGGTATTCACAGGTGCGGAAGGATACTCGGTGCCCCTCCTCAGAGAGAACGACTTCCTGATCGATTTCGGGAAGATTCCGGACGACATCTGCCGACGGGCGTCAATTCTATGGATGAACTATCCCAACAACCCGACAAGCGCGGTTGCGCCGAAGGAATTCTTCGACGAGGCGGTCGCGTGGGCGAAAAAGTGGGGTGTGGTGCTCGCCCACGACAACCCGTACAGCGAGATCTACCAGTGCGATGAGCCTCCACCGAGCCTTCTAAACTCGGATGGCGCGATGGACGTGGCGATCGAGTTCAACACGCTCTCGAAGACATTCAATATGACCGGCTGGCGGGTAGGCATGGCGGTCGGGAATCCCGAGATCATACAAGCGCTGGGCCGTGTGAAGTCGAACATCGACTCAGGGGTGTTCAGGGCGATCCAGCTTGTGGCGGTTAAGGCTCTGAACCTTCCGCTGGACTACATTGATCCGCTTCGCGCGAAGTACGTCGAGCGTCGCAGGGCGGTCGAGCAGGTGTTGGAGGAGGCGAAGTACGATGTCTACCACGGTAAGGGCACGTTCTATATGTGGGTGCGCACGCCTAAGGGCATGAAGAGTTTCGAGTTCGTCGAGGCCCTCATCAACGAGACCGGCATCGTGGTCGGTCCCGGATCGGGCTGGGGCGCAAGCGGCGAGGGATTCTTCCGCATCTGCCTGACACTCGAGACGGATGAGCTCGTGAAGCACGTGAAGAGGATTGCAGAGAAGTTCCCGGCGGAGTAGCATGAGAGTCGCCATGAATCAAAAAAACCGCTTGATCGAGCGGTTTCTTGTTTGCATGATTTCGCTGGGATAGTGGCGATCAGTACCAGTCGGTGTATGGTTCGCCGAGGGGATTGAACTTCATGCCCCGGATGCCGTCAGGATCGTCGAACCTCGACTCCTTGAATTTCTCCAGCTCGAAGCAGATAAGATCGCCGGTGAATGTGTTGCGCTTCGCGATGAAGGAGCAGCCGAAATCGCAACTGAAGCCTTTCAGCGAAGTGCCCTCATAGGAGGGGTGCAGCTTCTTGCACTTGCATCCCGGAGTGGGGCAGACCTCCAGCGTGAACGGCTCAAGCTCTTCACCGCTCTCGTTACGGCTGTTCTTCTGTTTGATGAACTCCTCGAAACTCGGTGGCTGCATGATGAAGCTCCCCTTGCATGAGCGTATGTATCAGCAGGCATGCCAATCCGATCCCGTTGACCTCAACCCAATCCCGGTTCTCCAAGTCGGCACCTTACCTAAAAATCTATCGACATTATTGAAATTGTCAAGAGGGCCGACCACGAAAGACGCCTGACATACCTTCAAATCACCAGTTCCAGCCCCAGGACGGCGAGCCGTCATAGGTATCGTCGTCCGTAAGCTGCGTGAGCTCAGCGGTTTTCCAGGAGTAAATCCAAAGCTCCTCGGAGTTCTCACCCGGGGTCTGAAAAACGAACGACAAGCCGTCGGGCGAAAACGATGGATGCCTCTCGTATCCGCCCATATCGAAGTGGCATAGAATCTCCTCGGTGTCGGGATTCACCACGTATATGTCGGTCTCATAGTCGGGATGATGGTCTCTACTGGATGCATAGACTATCAGGTATGCACCATCGACCTTCACCGGGCTCCAGGAGGGATTCTCATCAACTCCTCCCGCGGACATGATTTCCGTGAACGTGCGCGTATCGACATCGTAGATCCAAAGCTCGGAGTTGGGCGGATCGCTCACTTCTATCTTGAGAGTCATCGCTATGCGTGTGCCGTCGGGACTCCATCGCGGATTGCGTATCGTGTGCGGAGCGGTGGCGATGAGAGTCCTGTCGGAGCCGTCGTATTCAGTTGAGTACAGCTCCTTGACGTCCGCATACTGAGTTCCGGACGCGATGAGGATATGCTCACCGTCCGGATGGAAATCCGCATGACCGTCATATGTCTCCGACGGGGTGATGCTCCAGGAACTCCCACCGATTTCGTACACGCCGACATAGCTTGCCATAGGAGTCGGGCAGGATGTCAGCAACATATGAGTGCCCGCGGGATTGATCCTCGGCTCCTCAAATATGGTCCCCACACCGACGAAGGATGTGAGCTGCGTCTCGACCATCGTCTCCATGTTCATGTGCCAGACATTCAGGGCGGGCGGTGGGCCTCCCGTGGGAGGCTCGGGCGCGGTGAAGACCATCTCGCCCTCGAACTGCGGCTGGATCTGCTCGGTTACGGTGATGTCAAACAGCTTGTACGCGTGGTTGATATCGCCGAGATACGTATCATGAGCCTTATCTTCGATTCTGAACAATGCCCTGTAGGTGCCGGGAGGAGCGCCGGTCTCATTGACGAGGTCGAAAGCCGCTATTCCCCTGGACCTGAACGGCGGGGGCGGATTCATTTCCCATCCCCATATGGACGGCTCCAGTGTGCCTGACCACAGGTCCGGCGCTTCAAGTAGTGCTTTGGGAGCAGAAGAAGCCAGTCCGCCCTGGATGTCTGCAATGTCTATGCTTGCGTTGGCGGTGCTACCGATCTCGTCAAAGAGCTCCTGCTGGGTGATTGAGAAGACATACGGCTCCAGAGCATTTGCCGAGGGCGGGAAATCGTACTTGATGTTCACGGGCGGATCGACCGTCGGGGGCTCCCAGCTCGCATCCACCGCGTAGCCGAATCGCAAAGCGCCCGCAGGCATCTTGAAGACGAACACCCTGTTCATGGCTGCGCCTGCGGGGAAGCAGAAGCGAGGCTCCTGGTTGTACGCGATGTAGGGATTCACAGTGCCGGTGAAGTCACCCGGCGACGCGAGATTCCCCTGGGAGTACTCAAGGAACTTGAACTGCCCCGATCCGGGCGGGAACTCGACTGTATTCCAGAGGCGCGTGTAGCCGTCGGCGTTGATGAGCGTGAAATCACCCAGATCGGCGCAGGGAACCATCGCATCGAGCTCGGGGAAGTACAGGCTGCCGTCGGAAATAATCACCGCTCGGACATCGAACCCGGTGTACTTCGCAAAACCAGGAAACGGATGAGTCAGCCGTATCTCAGCTGTAAGGATCTGCGAGCTGGGATCGATGTTGAGATCGACCAGTTGAATGCAGTTTGTGCATGGCGCGACCTCGAGAAATCTCCGAGCGTTGAGGTGAATCATCGATCCCCGTACCGGGACAAGCTCGAGGGTATCGTGTGTTTCGGGGATGTAACCCTCCCAGTAACCCCAGAGGATGTGATTGCCGGTGTTTCCCAAGCAAGACTGTGTTGCGACTGACGGGGCGGTCGGGGTGTCAGGAGCGTCCTGACCAGAGCATGCTCCGATCGTCAGTACCAACAGAATCACCAGACTGAGGATTACCGGCAAGCTTGATGAGAGTTTATGCTTTTGCATGGCGAATCTCCCAGGTTTTAGATGCAGAAATCAGGATTTATCGTGAATACTACCATCCCCAACACCAGGTCGGGCATACATCGTCCCAGTCGTTCCAGGTTATCCGTAACTCCTCCTCAGAATCAAGATGAAACACGTACAATTCAGGTTCAGCAGGAGCACTTGGATAAAGTGAATGAAATGCAAGCCAGAGACCGTCGGGCGACCACGTTGGGTGGCGATCGTCACCGGTGTAGTTCATGTCATAGACGATCTCATCGGTGTCGGGATTCACAACATGGATGCCGTGATGGTTGCTGTATGGATAAACCCGGCTGGAGTCGAAAGCTGCCAGGTAGTGTCCGTCGATCTCGACCGGACTCCATGACGGATTCTCGTCCAGACAGGCACAGACTCCAAAAGCGAGGATGAGGAGAATGCAGGCAGTCTGGAGCGCTGCCTTGGGTCGCGTTTGTACCTTGCATTCGATCCCCATGTCCGGGATTTCTCTCACTGATTCCAGCTCCATGACGGCGCGCCGTCAT
>CAYLVL010000195.1:0-5618 GCA_964387135.1 uncultured Planctomycetota bacterium | reverse complement strand
CGAGGCACCTCTTAACGCCGACCTTTGCCAGCACCCGGCGATACTCAGCGCTCGCCCTCATATCGTCGCTCACCTCAGCCCGCTCCGCCGCGAGTGATGCAGCAGCCTCGATTGTCTCCGGGGTCAATTCTTTACCGCACAGCCACTCTTCGACGTCGCCTAGCCTCACCGCAAGGGCGGGCCGCCCTCCGATCGCCAGTCGCACCGTCTCACAGCTTCTGTCTTTTAATCCGATGGCGCAAGAGCAGTTCAGAATGCCAATGTCGAACTTCGTTCGACTAAACTTCCAGAAGGCAGCTGCTGCCCTCGGGCTGAAACGGGGTAGCACAATCTCCGTAAGAATGGCTTCCCCCAGTCTCTGACGAATCGGCTGTACTTCTGCAAGCGGTACGGTTCGATACTCGCCGTCATAGAGAACGACATCGGCTCCCAAGGCAAGCAGGAGCGGTATCACATCTGACCACGGATGGGCACTCGCAACAGCTCCTCCTATGGTAGCCAGATTACGCAATAGGGGAGATCCTACTTGCTTAAGCGTCTCTACCGCAATACCACCCACATACTGTGAAAGAGAACGATCTTCGATAGCCTCTGCCAAGGTAGTGGTCGCGCCAACCCGTAGTCCTGTGCCTGACTCCTTCACATACGAGAGCGGAAGCGCTGTTAGATCTATTACTCGATCAATGTTGAAAATCCTAGAACGTACCAGCTCTACCCCACCGCCGATCAGAAGAGTCCGGCCTTTGCCTTTGCGCCAGATAGTCAAGGCATCTTCTAGATCCACCGGCCGCGTATAGAAACTCAGATCCTTTAGACCCACGAGTCCTCCTTTTTCTTTTTCCATTATGCATAGGTGATCCATAGAGATCAAGATAGGGCAATGGGATAACTTCCGTGGACTCCTGCAGTGAAGGGACTGGATCAAGGCCAGATTATTGGCTTACTAGCATTAGTCGCGCGGACCTAGGCGCTTGGTTGTCCGCACTGGCGATGATGGCAATGTAGTCTGCCATTAAGCCCCCTCCACTACATGCTATACAAAAAAATAGACTTGCCTGGCTTTCTTAAGTGCCAGGCAAGTCTATCAGAATGCAGGTACTTTAAAGTGGTTTACGGAAGTGCCCCTTCCACGCCTTCAATGAAGTAGTCCATCGCCAAGAGATCTTCGTCAGTAAGGTCTGGGAACACTCTGAAGATCCCGGCTATCATCGCCTCCTTACGGCACTGCACAAGTTCCTTCACTGCGGCAGGCACAAAGTCCGCTAGGGGAGTAAGTTGGACAGGCGAGTGCTCACCTGCCTCATACCCATCCCAAGATACCTGACTGACCCACGTACCATTGCGCACAGCCTCGATCGTTCTAACCGTGGCTGGCCCCCAGTCGAAGACGGCCGATGCGATATTCGCATCGGGAGCGAACTGGCGTTGATCGGCGTAGCAGGCCACTGAGTAAATGCCATGCTCCTGGGCAACCTGCTGCGTTGCCGGAGAATCCACGGTCTGACACAGAACATCCGCTCCTAGCTCTACCAAGGCTTCCGCGGCTTCTCTCTCTTTAGCCGGATCAAACCACGTGTTAACGAAAATGACCTTCACGACCGCGTCAGGAGCCAGGACTTGGATACCTTTCGCGAACGCGTTGATCTCCCGTATAACTTGCGGGATGGGATGAGCGGCCACATACCCGATTAGATTGCTTTCGGTCATTGCCCCAGCAGCGATTCCTGCCAGGTAGTAGGGCTGATAGAGCCGAGCAAAAACGCGGCCAACATTCTCAGCACTCTCGTATCCACCTGCATGTTGTTCAAAGACTATGTTTGGATAGTCCTTTGCGACCTCTAGCGCACCATCAAGCAGCTCAAAGCTGGTTGTGAAGATAATGTCGTAGTCTTGTTCACAGTACCCGCGAATAACCCGCGCCGCATCTGCTGGATTAACATTCTCAGTGTATGCCGTTTCGAGGTAATCAAGCTGGCTTTCTGCATATTGCCGCGAAAGCTCATGGGCGTAAGTCCATCCCTGGTCCGTAATTGGACCAATGTAGATAAACGCTGCTTTGATTGTATCTTTCTGTTCTCCAAACGCCATGCCTACGATTAATGCCGGCAGTATGAGCCCCACGATCCACAGCCACTTTCTCGCCCTTCGCATTTCACGCCCACCTCCCTATTTGCTAGCTCAGTATGGCATACAACGTAGCAATTGTCAACCCCCCTCCAAGAAATTAAAAGATCTGAGGAAACTATGTATTTATTCCCCGCTTGCATGGCAAGACCTACTACTCAAATACAGGGGAAGCGACGTTGCAAATAACTGTTGCATGCAGATAGCAGTCTTCTTCCGGTCTGTACCTGGAATGAGTTCCTTTCTCGATGCAACGTCGCGGCCTCAATCTCCGTCGTGTTCCTGGAGACTGAGAACAGGATCTTATTGTACTAACAGTTTCGCGGATATCTCATTGTGCTTTCGTATGAAACTGTAGAGTTGAGTATCGCGCAGCTCCCCGTCTTGTATCAATATTCGCCCATCTACCATGCTAAAACTTACCTTCGGAGCGTCACAAAACACCACCGCTGTAGTTGGATCTGATAATCCTCCGGCGAACTGAAGCGCATCCAGATTGTACATAATGATGTCCGCGGCCTTTCCCGGTTCGAGACTGCCCAAAGCTGCTTCTCTGTGTAAGACCTTCGCTCCCCCCTCGGTCGCGTAGCGAAGGACATCGCGAGCTGTCATGCTTGTAGAACCATACTTAACCCGGTGCAGCAACATCCCGTAGCGCACTTCTCTAATCATGTTCGATGCGTCGTTGGCTGAAGCACCATCGACTCCGAAACTGACCACAACGCCAGCTTGCTCCAGAGCTTTAACCGGCGCGATACCTGCCCCCGTAACCATATTCGACGTCGGGCAGTAGCTCATGCCAACCTGCGCCCGTCCGAGTTTCCTGCAGTCTTCATTACTCACGTGGATGAGATGAGCAAACCAACTATTGTTTCCTAACCAGCCGACGTCCTCGATGTACTCAATCGGGCGCTTGCCGAATCGCTCTAGACAGTATTCCTCTTCATCGCTGGTTTCGGCAAGGTGAGTGTGGAGGAGCACGCCAGACCGCTCAGCTAACTTGGCCGTTTCCCTCATCAAAGAGGGGGTAACCGAAAAAGGCGAGCAAGGCCCTAATGCGATCTGCACCATTGAGAATGGGTCGGATGAATGGTACTCCTCAATCAACCGCCGGCAGTCTTCTAGGATCACGCCATCAGTCTGTACAACGCTTCTCGGCGGCAACCCCCCCTCTTCTCTCGATAATGACATAGATCCCCGGCATGGATGAAAGCGCACACCGACCCGCTGTGCTGCTGCAATCTGCTGATCGATGGCCTTCTCGCATCCAGGAGGGAAAACATAGTGGAGATCGGTAGTTGTTGTAACCCCAGAGAACAAGAGCTCTAACAAGGTTACTATGGTACTGGTATAGATCGCCTCTTTGTCAATGTTCTTCCACTTCTCGTAGAGGTAAGTCAACCATTCAAATAACGGCGCATCGTTGATCTCAGGTATGTTCCTAAACAGACTTTGATAAAAATGGTGATGAGTATTAATAAATCCCGGCAACATGATCATTCGCTCGCAATTCAGCACAACATCAGCCTGGGTCTCGTATACGTCCAATGAACCGACCTGCTTTATTCTATTCCCCTCAACCAGTAGATCAACGCCGTGCTGATCCTCCTTTCCAGGAGCCAGCTGTGCTAGAGTATTTACGCGCTTAAACAGCACCCTTGTCACTTCACACCCCCGGACTTCGGGAAATCGACTTATTATACATATCTTAAATTTCTCTCTTTAAGTCTAGCAATACCTATTCCCACTACCCACCTCTAATCAAATCAGAAGTTTCAAAAAGTCTATCCTCTCTCGTATGGGGTTCCCAGTGCTGCTGGAGCTCCAATTCGCCTCTTTTCCTTCCTGCGGGACGAAAACGCCAAGATGAGCAGAGTAGAGAGATAGGGCAGCATCTGCAGAAGCTGAACCGGCACGCCGATAGCGAAGCTCTGCAATCTCATCTGTAATGCTTCAATCCCCCCGAAGAGATAGGCACCTACCAGAGCTCGCCGCGGATCCCAGAAGGCGAAGATAACAAGTGCAACGACAATCCACCCTCTTCCTGCCGTCATACCGTCAACCCACATTGGCGTATACGCTAGCGTAAGATATGCTCCTCCCAAACCTGTAAGCAGGCCGCCAAGCAAAACGCAGATGTAGCGAACCCTTACGACGTTTATTCCCAATGTGTCAGCCGCTCCGGGGTTCTCTCCAGCTGCAATTACCGAAAGGCCCCACCGCGTCCTGTGAAGAAGGAACCAAGTTACAGGAACAAGCGCAATGGACAAGTAGACCAAGATATCTTGCTTGAACAATGCCGGCCCGAGAATCGGAATGCGGTTGAGGAGAGGGATCGTAAAGCCGCCGATCTTCGCTATACTCCTCCCAGACATCGGCTTTCCAAGGAAACTAGTAAGCCCAATCCCAAGCAAGACCAACATGATGCCGCTAACTGGCTGTTGCGCCTTGAGCGATATCGAAAGAAAACCATGAACGAGTGCAAGCACCGCACCCGCGATCATCCCAAAGATGAATCCCATAATGATGCTATTGAAGACAAAGGCTCCTGTAAAGCCCGCAAGTGCTCCCCCAACCATCATACCCTCGATTCCAAGATTCAGAACGCCGCCCCTTTCCGCTATGATCTCCCCAAGGAGAGCGAAGAGGAGAGGTGTTCCTGCCCTGATTGCTGCGGTTAGAACGGAAGTAAGAAAGGAAACCGTCAGAATCTCGGACATCAGAGAGGATCCTCCTGGGAAGACGGCCCTGAACCCACTATGCCGCTGGCGCGCCTCTTGATCCTGTAGCGTAACGCGGAGTTTCCCGCTATGAGAAAGACGATGATGAGAGCTTGGATCACGTCTACGATGGCAACTGGAATACCAGCCGCCTGCTGCATTGCGGCACCTCCAACGTATATGCTACCAAAGAGGATCGCTGCACCAAGTACTCCTATGGGGTTCCCTTTACCTAGGAGCGCAACAGGTATTGCACTGTACCCATAGCCAGCTGAGAGCCCTTCGCGGAGTCGAAACTGCACACCCGCGACTTCTCCCATCCCAGCGAGACCGGCCAATGCTCCACCGATCAGCATCGCAAGGATCACAACCTTTGTGTGACTGATTCCCCCTGCCACTGCAGCATCGGGATTTGCACCCACAAATCGGAGTTCATAACCGAATCTTGTTCTGTCTACCAATAAATAAACAAAAACAATCGCTGCCAGAGCAATGAAAATTCCGCTGTGTAAACGGCTATGGAAGAAGCGCGCAAACCTTGCTACATCAGGGATCTTCGGTGTCAGCGGAAATCCAAACACATGGGGGTCCTTCAGGGGTCCGTAGACAAGGTACCCAATGAAATGAAGGGCGACGTAGTTGAGCATCAAGGTACTGATGATCTCATTGACACCTAGTCTTGCCTTGAGAATGCCGGGAATCAATCCCCACATACCCCCCATGAGTAAAGCCGCAGCAAAGCTCAAGACCATAAAAGCGTAGCGAGGGTAGTCG
>CAYLVL010000194.1:0-5624 GCA_964387135.1 uncultured Planctomycetota bacterium | reverse complement strand
GTAGGGCTTCCGGCGAATGGCTTCGGTAAGCTGTCCGCCCTCGTCGTAGCCCACATATCCCGGAGGTGCTCCAACAAGTCGGCTCACTGAATGCCGCTCCATGTACTCGGACATGTCGAAGCGGACCAGCGCCTTCTCGTCGCCGAACAGGAACTCGGCCAGAGCCTTGGCAAGCTCGGTCTTGCCGACACCGGTCGGGCCGGTGAACAGGAACGCTCCGGTCGGGCGCTTGGGGTCTTTCAGTCCGACCCTGGCACGCCTGAGCGCTCTGGCTAGAATCGAGATCGCCTTCTCCTGGCCCTTGACTCGCTTCTTCAGAATCTCCTCGGTCCTCAGGAGTTTGCGGGTTTCCTCTTCCGCGATGGCCGAGACGGGAATGCCGGTCCATGCGTGCACGACCTGCGCGATATCCTCCTCGGTCACGACCGGACGGACGGTCTCGCCACCACTGTCGGTCTGCTCGTGAGAATCGTCCTCGTCGATGCCCTCATATTCCTCCTCGCGCTCGGGTCCCTCGTCTTCGGGGACCTCCACGCGCGTGGGAACCTCGACCGTGCTCTCCGCGGTAGCACCCACTCCCGCGGGAACCTTCGCGGCTTCACGCTCAATCTCATCGAGGCTTCGGAACACGGCCACCTTGCTGCACGCCTCGTCCAGGAGATCGATGGCCTTGTCGGGAAGGGATCGGCTGGTGATGAACCTCGCGGAGTAGTGCGCAGCGGCGAGAATCGACTCAGGGGTGATCTCGACGCCATGATGCTCCTCGTAACGCTCCTTGAGACCATTGAGGATGTCGATCGTCTCATCAACAGTAGGCTCCTCGACAGTCACCGGCTGGAATCGTCGCTCAAGTGCTCCGTTTCGCTCGATGTATTTCTTGTACTCGTTATTGGTGGTCGCGCCGATGCATCTCAACTCGCCTCTTGAAAGAGCAGGCTTGAGAATGTTGGATGCATCGATTGCACCCTCAGCAGCGCCGGCACCGATGACGGTATGAAGCTCGTCGATGAAGAGAATGATCGGTTCCTCTGCGTCGGCGGACGTTATCTCCTTCATGACACGCTTCAGCCGATCCTCGAACTCGCCACGGAATTTGGTGCCCGCGACGAGTCCGGCAAGATCGAGAGCGACCATTCTCGCGCGTCTGAGCGCTCCGGGAACCTTGTCCTGCACGATAAGCTGCGCCAGACCCTCGACAATCGCGGTCTTGCCCACGCCCGGCTCTCCAATGAGCACGGGATTGTTCTTGGTTCGCTTGGAAAGAATCTGTATCAGTCGCTGGATTTCGGTCTTGCGCCCGACAACCGGGTCGAGCTTGCCGTCCTGCGCCAGCTTGTTAAGGTCGATGCCGAACTCATCCAGAGTAGGGGTCTTGCTGCGGGCCTTCTTTGCAGGCGGGGTCTGCTGGATCATCCCGATGATGATCTTCTTGGCTGTCTGATAGGTCACGCCGTGCTGGTTGAGAATCTCGCAGGCTTTCGATTCCTGGACTCTCAGAAGGCCGAGCAGCAGATGCTCCGAGCCGATGAATGTATGCCTGAGCTGGCGGGCTTCCTTGTATGCAAGCTCGAGGACCTCCTTCGACTGCTTGGAAAAGTTGAGGTTCTCGAAATCGTAGTTGCCTATCGGGATTTCCTGGATGACGGAGGAGCGCACCTTCTCGATGTTGATGTCCATCTGGAGAAGAGCCTTGACCGCGAAGGAATTCTCGTCCTTCAGAAGGCCGAGCAGAAGGTGCTCGGTGTCGACCGCGTCATTACGGAAATGCTTCGCTTCCTCGTGGGCGTACTTGATCACGCGTTTCGAGGAGGATGTGAATTTCTCCCACATGATGCTACTCCTTGTCGGCTCCCAGCCGACAGTAGCTATCTCGAATCGCTACTGAAAACAGCATACAGCAAACCAGGGTGCGCTAGAAGCGCCCGTTTTTAGTATCGGCGCGAGCGCCCCTCGCGCGCCCGGCCTCAGCTTCTCTATTCCTTTTGTACCACAGAAGCGGCATTGGACCCAAGTCCAACAGAAGGTTGCATTGGGGAAAATTGTTGTGGCTGTATCGCAGTCGCGCGCGGCACAGATACTCTCGACTCAGCCTACCGGGACCTCCGGGCTGTCGAGTCCCATCGATCCAGCCAGATGCAGAAGGTCGAAGCCTTCCTTGCGTATCCGGAGATCGTAGTAGAGCAGCGTTTGAGCGATGGCGGTGAGAGGCTGCAACACGACGCTCACCAATGTCATGAACACGCCGCTGATGGCGACTGTGACCACGGCGGGCACCCACGGAACCATGCCCAGCAGGTAGTCGATCAGCGTGCCGCCCTGCTGGAGCATCACACTAATGATGCCAACGATGAAGTTCACGACCACCATGATGCCCACGATCCGCCACCATTGCCCGCCGGTGAGACTGAAGGACCGCTTGAGCGCGCCCCCCGCCCCGACATCATCCAGGATGATCGCCTGCGGCATGAACATGAGCTTGACGTAGATGTAGATGAAGATGATCAGCGTAACCGGCGTCAGCATGAACAGCATGCCCGTCACCACGAACACGTACCCAGATATGCCGAATGGATCGGCACCGGGCACCCAGGCTCGAGACAGCAAAACGAAGCCCACAATCATCGGAAGCCAGGCGGCTATTGTGATCAGGCCAAGAATCAGGTAAGCAATGATGATGCTCCCGGCTCTCCTCCACATGACCTTTATGCTTCTGGCGATCGATACCTCCTCACCGAGGATGATCTCGCTGACCATATGAACCAGAGCGGCCTGCGCGAGCGGCAAAACGAAGAACATGATCGCCCCCGCCATCAACAAGAGAATCAACCCGATCCCCAGACCCGCGAGGTCCGCACCGGTGAAAGGATTGCCGGCCGGTCCGACGGAAGTCTCCACCTGATTTGAGAAATATGTAGCGGCCGCCTGCTGGAGAAAAAGGGGCAGACCGATGATTAGGGTGTAGACGCCGATCAGCAGCCAGGGGCGATGCCGGTAGACGCGGATGGTACCGTCAAGAACGTCGCCCAGGTCCATTGGTCGAAGCTCGATGACTCCCTGCGCCCCGGGGCTTTCCTCGTACCCTACCGTCATTGTTCGAAGGCTAACGTATTCATGATTCATAGAAAAAGCGTCAGGTTGCAGTATCTCGATTCAATCCGTTTCATTCTCCTCCCTGCCCTCCTCGGGATTGTCGGTCAAATCGTCCTTCGCGGAATCGAAATCCAGTCCACGCTCTTTCAGATACTCCCAAGCCCCTGTGCCCTCCACCTTCAGAAGGCCCAGGAGAAGGTCCTCGGGAGTAATGAATCTATCGCCGCGACCGTAGACCTCCTTAAAGGCTGCTTCGAGGATTTCCATCGACGGGCCCCTGAACGCCTGGGTTCTGAAATCGGACTGCTCGGCTTGGACCTTGCCGGGTCTAATATCGGACCGGTGGGGCTGCGAGGCCATCAAGGCAACAGCCGCTTTCTTGGCTGTCCCATAGGTGACGCCGGTATTCTTGAGAAGGCCAAATGCCCGCAGACCCTCGTTGATGAGAATACCGAGAAGGAGATGCCCGGAACCCACGAGATGACTGCCCAGATGCCCAGCCTCGTTCCAGGCCATCTCGAGAACCCTCTTCGAGTCCTCGGCGAAGTCGAGGGTTCCTTCATCATGATCGCCCTCGCCGATTTCCTTCATGAGTGTGGCGTGGAGATCATCGATGGGCACCTCCATTATCCTGAGGATCCTGACCGCGGTGGACTCCCTGATCTCCAGCATCGCGGCAAGAAGATGGAGGGAACCGACGCTGGAATGCCCACTCGATTTTGCCAGATCGTGAGCTTTGCGGATCAATTTCTTTGAGGTTTTAGTAAATCTGTTCCACATCGTAGAAACCCTCCCCTGTTATCATCCAAATGGGAGCTGCTCCGAAGCATCTGCGCCCTTGGAATCATCTCCGGCAACGGCGGACGCGAGGACGAGAAGGTCGAAGCCCTCTTTCCGTATGCGGAGATCGTAGTAGAGGAGCGTCGTCGCGATGATCGTAAGCGGTTGCACGATCAGGCTGATAACTGTAATCACAACGCCGCTGGATGCGTTGACAATGAGCTGGGTCATTCCCGGAATCGCGTTAAGTCCCATCACGACCAGTCTCGCGCTCTGGTTGAGGAGTGTGGCGATAACGCTTACGATCAACATGATGAGCAGATAGATGCCGAACGTGCGCAACCAGTAACCGGCCACGAGGCGCCAGGATCGCCTGAATGCATCGACGGCACCCAGGTCGTCGAGAATGACGGCATGAGGAATGAAGAGCAGCTTGACGGAGATATAGAGCAGGAAAAGCGCGGAGACGGGAAAGAAAGGCAGGAAGTACATCGCGACGGCCAGATTCTCGGGTCCCCGAGCAGCAAGAGCGACGAAAAGGATGATCGGCGAGTATGTGGCCATGACGACAAGACCGAGCAGAACATAAGCGAGGATAATGCTGCCCGCTCTCGGCATGATGCTGCGAATGCTCTCCGCGACGCTCACCGAACGACCGAGAATCGTCTCGCTCACCGCGTACACCATAGCTGCCTGGGCGATCGGGGCAAGGAAGAACATGAGAATGCTGCCTGCACCGTAGGCCACAATGGCGGTATAGAAATCACTTGAGCGGAAGGCGTTCATGGCGTCGGGACCGGCGGTCGGAGCCTGGTTGAACGCCTCCATCAGAACATCCCAGAAGTATTGACCGGATGTCTGCTGGATGAAAAGGGGAATGGCCGCTATAACAGCGTAGATGCCTATGAGGACCCACGGCGCGGCGCGATACACGCGTATCGTGCCGTCAAGAACGTCGCCGAGATCCATCGGGCGCAGATCGATAACGCCCTGCATCTCGGGGCCTTCATCGTATCCCGCTGTCACGGCTCGTTAGGCTACCACAATAGCCCCGACGTGAAAAGCAGCCGCCCGGCTATTCGCCGCATCGTGCCGGGACCGTCGCGCGGCTTTCCGTGATATGATGTCGCATTGAATCCAGCCTGCCCATGACCGGCGATCAGCATACGAATCGCATCCCGCTCTACCAGCTCATCATCTACTCGTTCGGCTATTTCGGTGTGATGCTGATCAGCTTCTCCGCCGGGCAGATACCGCAGCTTTATTACATTCCGGTCGATGGTGCGGTACTGATAGCGCCACTCACAATCTTCGGAGCGCTCTTCGCCGGACGGTATATCTTCATTCTGCTCAACGCGCTGGGACGCATAATCGACGGAGTCGTTGATCCATGGATCGGAAACATATCCGACCACTTCCGATCGAGGTTCGGACGAAGGAAGCCCTTTCTCGTCGTCGGCGCTCCCCTCATGGGGTTGTTTCTCGTCCTGTTCACCACTCCGCCGTCCAGCCAGTGGGCCGATGTCGTCAGGATCGACGACGAGGGCGGTTACCAGTCGGTCGAGACCGATCAGTGGGAGTATATGCAGGAGGATCTGGGTCTTGCGTTCAGCCGAAAGGGTGACGATGGCGATCCGTGTTTCCTGTTGGGCGAGCAGGTGTTGTCGATCGGCGATGAGTTCGAGGCGGAGGGCGAGACTTACAATGTAATTGAGTCGCGCAAGGTCAGCTTTGTCTGGCTGTTTTTCATCTAC
>CAYLVL010000193.1:0-5643 GCA_964387135.1 uncultured Planctomycetota bacterium | reverse complement strand
TCGTTGAACGATGCGAACTTGGCCTGCGGCAGACCGCGCGAATCCTCCTTCACATCCAGTGGAGGAGCCTCCGGCTCAGTGCTCCCCGAGGCGGTCCTATCCGGAATCTGCGACGGCTTCTCGACCTCGGAAGGCTTCGCAGACGACGGCTCGGGCTCCTTTCCCTCCTCGTCCGACTTCTCCTCTCCCTTGTCGGAGCCCAGGAGCATCTGTCTCAGTTCGTCAGGATCGTATGTCACGGTATGATCACTGCGGGATTCCATCCCGCCACCCCAACATGGCTTATTTCCATCGGTTGATCTCCACAACGCGCACGGCCGCGAAGATCGCGAATATGATGAAAGACAGCATGTAGACGATGTCTCGAGTGTCTATCAGTCCATTGATCATGTTGTTGAATTGCCCGGAAAACGAAAGGTAGTAGAACGTCCTTCCGAGCGCGCCGCCCATGACGCTGCCCGCGGCGAGGAACCTCAACGCGAACAGCACGAGCAGACAGATGATCGCCGCGGCTATCGCACTGCGCGTCAGCGAACTCGACAATACTCCCATCGCAAGAAAAGAAGCGCCAAGCAGAAACGCCCCCAGGTAACCCGTGAGTATCTTGCCCCAATCGGGACTGCCGAAAATACCCAGAAAGATCGGGTACTGAATCGTCAGTAACAGCACAAAAGCGTAAAGCAGCAGGCCCGCGAAGTACTTGCCGACAACCACTTCCCAGTCGTTCAGGGGATAGGTCATCAGGAGCTCGATTGTGCCGCTTCGACGCTCCTCCGCGAACAGGTGCATGGTGATTACCGCCGCGACCGGTATCGTCAGGTAGCCCAGCACTTCCAGCGTTCCCGCAAGACTCGCCTCATGGAGGGTGACCACGGTCATGAAATAGAACCATCCCCCGAGGATCAGCAGGAAGAAAAAGGAGACCGAGTACGCCACCGGACTGGCGAAGTATGATTTCAATTCGCGCGATGCGATTGCTGAGACATTCCTCACCTCAATCACCCCTTTCCATTGCCGGGTTCGTTGGTAAGCATCAGGAAGATATCCTCCAGTGACAGCGAGTAGGGCCGCATCTCGTGAAGGCCGAAGCCGCCCTCCACGATTGCCTTTGCGATGTCCTCACGGACATCGGCATTGATGTTAGAGTGCACCACGTAGACATTGCCGCCGTCAGCCAGCTCAATCTCCGCTTTCTTGTCCACCGCAAGGACACCCTTCACCTTCTTTAAACAGGCGATGATGGAGTGCGGCTCGCCCTTGACATTCACCTGGGTCATCTGGCTCTTTGTAAGGGCCTTGGTCAGGTTCTCCACGGAGTCCATCGCGACCAGCTTGCCATGGTTGATGATAATCACGCGATCGCAGATCATCGAGACCTCGGGCAGGATGTGTGTCGACAGGATTACCGTGTGACCGATGCCGAGTTCCTTGATAAGCTCGCGTATCTCGGTGATCTGCCTCGGATCGAGACCTGTGGTCGGCTCATCGAGCATCAGGACTTCCGGATCGCCCAGGAGCGCCTGCGCGAGCCCGACACGCTGGCGATATCCCTTCGACAGCGTCGCGATAATTCTGCCCTTGACGTTCTCCAGCCCGCACTCGCCCAGAGCCTGATCTATCGCCCTGGTCCGGTCCTGCGGATCGATGGCCTTGACTCGTGCGACGAATTCAAGGTAATCCCCGACCCGCATGTCCGTGTAGAGCGGAACCTGCTCCGGCAGATATCCCAGTCGCTTCCTGACCTCCAGCGAATCAAAGAAGATGTCATAGCCCGAGATTCTGGCCGTGCCGCTGGTCGGCGGCATGTAGCAGGTCAGCATCCTGAGCGTCGTTGTCTTACCGGCGGCGTTCGGACCGAGAAAGCCGAGTATCTCACCACGCTCGACCTCGAAGCTGATGCCGTCCACCGCCTTTACGTTTCCATATGACTTAGTCAGACTCTCAACTTCTATCATGCCGCGTTCCCAATAACGCCATGGCGATACACCACAGGCATACCGCCCTCCTGGCGGTCTAGATTATTATCAGAACCACACCTGCCCTTTTCGCTTGATCGAAATTGATGTTCTCCGTCTAGTTATGATAATGAAAATGCTCAGGAAGTTTAAATCCTATTAATCGCAACCCGAGAAAGCCGGCAAAAAAGGGCCGTCCCATTGATTCGGGACGGCCCTTGTCGATTTCCGAAAACTTCCGTCGTTCCTACAATTGCGGGAACGGATTGTACTGGATCAGGTCGGGCATTGCCTCAAGAAGCTGGAGCGAACCCTGGTTCAGATCGTCCGACTGCGCCAGCATGCTGACCTCCTCGACCGTCACGGGATGCCCCTGCATCCAGCGAAGAAACAGAAGCGTCGCTCTCAGATCGTCAGCCGTGATGTCGTCGTGCGAGCAGCGATAATCGGGATCGACAAGAAGCGCCTTGTTGATGGCCTCCTCGGCCTCATCGAAGTACCACTGGAGGAATCCATAGTGGGGAACCTCTGTTCCGATAAGCACCGGCTGCTTGTTGGCCTGACCGAGCAGGGTAAGATACGTGCCCGCCATGCCGACCCATGCGTCCGCATCATTCGGATTCGCAACGGCCCGATCGAAGTTCAGAAGGGCCTGGTCCCATTCGTACGAGTTGATGGTGTCGAGCCAGTTGCCCAGATCATCGAGATAGTAAAGACCGGTCTCGTTGTCCTTGCCCCGCTTCGCGTATACCCACCCAAGGCCCGTATAGGCAGAGGATGAGTAGGTCAGATCGGCCTGGAGAAACCTGTCTGTAAGAGCTCTCTGGAAATTAAGGATGGCCAGCGAGTACTCCTTGGCCACATACCCGTTCCAGCCGTTGTCCAGAAAATCGTTCTTCAGGACCACATCGCCGAGATCGTAAACCCCGGCGGATGTCAGCGTGACCTGCTGTATCCATCCGAGATTCCGACCGGCGTAGATCTGGTCGAGCCCTATCTCCAGAACAACCGGGACCCCGACGGGAAGTCCGATAAACTCGAACCTGCCCGCATCCGGACCGCTGGCCACCGGCTGGTAGTTGGGCGTTATCTCGCCGCCCCCCACAACCGTCAGCTTGACGGTAGCCCAGGGGGTACCTACCGGTGTGCCCTCTCTGTCGAGCACCCGTCCGACAAGGCTCGCGCCTCCGGAACTGGCCTGAGTCCCGGGATTGTTCCCGTTGGATACCGGATCGCTGCCGCCGCCGCAGGCTACCACCCCGGCGACAAGGAGGACCGTCAGAATCAGTGGTGTGATGTATCGAATATTCATCTTGTTTTCCTCCGTTTCATGTATGCCGGGGCTCAGCCGGGCAGATCATAGTTGAACTCGTCTATCTGAATCGTTGTCGCCGCCGATACGGTCTGCGGCAGGTTCGCGTCAATCTTCCGGTTGAACGGAACCCCGATGAACTCGATCATGAGCTGGCCCATGGGGAACGGATCGGGAGTGATGTCAATCGTGAGATCCTGCGGGAAATGGACGCGTCCGATATAGGTCGCGCTGTCCACCTCGCCGAAGTAGATCTCGTGACGCCAGTAGTAAGTGTCGAGGAAATACACGTACGGAAACTCGTAGTCAATCGTACCGTCCAGATCGTAGTCCCAGCCGATCGCGTACCTGAACGGATACCCGTCGTTGATCAGCCCAAGCTCCGGTCGATCAGGGTCTATCAACGGCGGAGTATCGGTCGCGTTAAGGATGTCGTAGTGAGTCCTGACCACGAAAACGATGTCGCCATGAAGGATCGGGTTTGTGAAGGCCCGGATGATTACCGGATCGCTCGTCGGATTCGGAGTAAAACTTCTCTGGAGGCTGTCGAATGCGTTGATGAGACCGCGTCCGCTCACGTGGTCCGCTCCCAGCGAGCCGAGAAGGTCCGCGTCCGCTCCCGCAGCCAGCGTGTCTATCACTTCCGACTGCGACAGGAACGGGTACTGGCTCCAGATGAGCGAAGCGACTCCGGTCAGGCAGGCCGCGGAGAACGACGATCCCGATCCCACCGCGTAGCCCTGCGAGAAGGCCAGCGGGTAGGTGGAGATGATGTCGATTCCGGGAGCCACGAAGAACGGGGCGGTCGCCGGGTCAACCGACAGCGGAAGCGTGTTCGAATCAGGTGAAAGCGCGTTGGCCTGATCGGTCGTGCCTACCGCGATCGTCCCCCTGTAACTCGCGGGATAGACCGTCGTGTTTCCGTCATCCAGCGGTCTCGCCCCGTCACCCGCCGCGGCCACCAGCAACGCCCCGTGGGCGATCGCGTAATTCACGGCATTGAGCTCCATCTGGCTCGGACCGAGGCTGTTCGGCGTCTCGAACGTGTAGCTCATGTTGATAATCAGCCGCGCGTTGAACGGATTGCTGAAAACATAGTTTTCGCGATCGAACGGATCGAGCTTGGCTTTCTGCTCCAGGAACTGCTGCACCGCGAACCAGATACCGTCGGTGGTCAGGGCGCTGGAGCCGTTGCCCTCCTGGTCGAGGACCTTCACGGGAATGATCCTCGCGTTCCAGGCAATCGACGCGATCCCTTCCGCGTTGCCGGTGCGCGCCGCCACGAGTCCGGCGATCATCGTGCCGTGACCGTTGTCGTCCTGCGGGTTCGCGTCACCGTTGACGTAGTCGAATCCCGGGAACACCTTGAAATTCTCGTACGCGCTCGGCACGTCCTCGGGATCGGGATTGAGGTCGGGATGGCTGTAATCGAAGCCGGTGTCCAGCACCGCGACAACCACATCGCTCGCCTGCGGTACCGGCTCGATCGCAGGATCTCCCGGCTCGATCACCCACGCCTCCGGAACGTCCATGTTTTCGAGGTACCACTGCTCACCGGCGAGGAACCTGGGATCGTTCGGATCGACCCTGAGCGCGCTCATGGTCGTCCGGTATACAGGCTCCGCAACCTTCACCCTCGGATCCTGCCGGAGTTCCGCAACCACCCGGCCAAGATCGCCGTCGGGTCCCAGGGCCATGTGATAGAAATCAATGAATTCCTTGTAGTCAATCAGTGAAAGATCCCACTCATCGGCTATCGGATCAATGCTCTGACCCTCGACAAGCTGAAGCGAGATCTCGCCCGGGATGATCTTATCCCCGGCGAGAAGGTCGCCCACAACCTGCCTGACCTGGGCCGACGTAATGGGACCGCCGATCTCCACCTCCAGGCCGCGTTCCGGGCTCGATGGACCGGTCCCGGTGCAGCCCGCCACCAGAAGAACGGCGATGGGAATCGTCAGGAGGAGTACACGTAAACGGGGCATGAAAGCCTGGCCTCCATCTTCATTTGATGAATTAACAAAAATCCCGCCGAACCACCCACACCCGCGACCACTCACCGTTCCGTAAGCCGCGCAAACCGATAATATACCGGGATGCACGAACCTACGGGCCGCATCCGTGAGGGCCGGAATGAGAAAGTGAGTATACCGGCGGGCTTGATGAAAGTCAATGTAATCGGCTTTATCAAACGGACCCGACGGCCTCTCCGACCATCTGAATGCTTCCGAAAGGCAAGCTACAAAACAATACCATTATTATCAAATAGCGTCAAGCGCCCGATGACAGATCCGAACAGCATTTTTCCAGTGGCCTTCATTTCTTCCGCAGCACCGGCATCCCTGCCGTCAGTTTGAAAAACACTACGCCAAAAGC
>CAYLVL010000192.1:0-5712 GCA_964387135.1 uncultured Planctomycetota bacterium | reverse complement strand
CGGCTTCGTGTGCATTGCGCCACCCTCTCGCCTTTCCGTTTTGTCGCACACCGGACATTATTTTCATTTTGAGCTAAACTTCAAGTGGTTCCGGTGCCTTTTGCAACGGTCTCAGTATATCAAACCCGATAAACGAAGCGTTCGGAGAGGGGATCGATATTACTTTGGGCCCGCCGACTGAGTCCGGAGGGCGGGGATTCAGGCTGTTTGCGGATCGCAGGTTATGCAAAGGGAGTACCGAAACATTTCGACAATTCCACTCACAAGGAGGTTCTTTACCAATGCGATCCGCGTTTCTCACCGTCGGCCTGCTCATGTTTCTGAGCCTGGCCTGTTCGGGACCGTCGGCGCCTACAGCGCCGTCGACCCCTACGGCAGATCTTCCGTCCTGGGTTATCAACGTGGACGGATCGGACTACGAGGTGGGCCCCGGCGACCTGTTAAGCGACAGGTACGCCGCGGCCGTCGAGCCGGGAACCGACATGACTCCGGACGAGCTGCGAATTTATTTCGCGGTCAACATCACCAAGGCGAACTTCCCTCGCTTCCTGTGGTGCCTGGTCTACAAGTACTACATCTATCCGGTAATGCTCGCGCAGCCGGACGAGGAAGTTCTCCGGTGGGTCGAGGTCATGGAGGGGAACGGCTATGACGTGCCGAACGCGCCTCCTCCTCCGCCGATCTGCTGAGGTGAGTTGGAGAGATCAAGACCGTTAACGCGGCTTTAATGGCGGGGCGGGGAGTTCGCAAATGCTCCCTGCCCCGCAATCTCCCCCCTCGCGCGGTGGTCGGATCGCACAAAAGAACCTCTCGTTTTCCATCCCTGGGCTCGCCTCCGCCCCGAAGTATCCAAAGGGCATAAAGGCGGGCCCTCGGTGTTTTCTCTGGCAAATCAACCGGAAATGTGCTATCAAGACTCGACTCTCAGCACCTTTTCAGACTTAACTGCAAGGGGACTTGGTGAAAATGATCGCGAGCGCTCCTGCCGGGCCATCTATCCCCACGGGAGCATTCAGACGGTCACGAAAGAGAGGATGGCCTGAGAATCCGTTAAAGGGGGGGACTACGAACGAAGAAGGGCAGCTCTATGAGTTGGATCAAGGAGATCAAAGAGGAGGATGCGGAAGGGCTGCTTGCGAAAGCATACAGGCGGGTACAAGAGAAAAGAGGCAAGCTGTCGAACGTAATGAGAGCTCAAAGCCTCATGCCGGAGGCTATGCTGGCTCACCTGGATTTGTATCTTGCGCTGATGTTCGACGAGGATGACGGCATTACCAGAGAGCAGCGGGAGCTTATCGGGACCGTCGTGTCGGCGCTGAACGATTGCCGCTACTGCGTGGAGCATCATTCGACCGCGCTGAATTTCTACTGGCCGGACAGGGACAGGATCAAGGAGCTTGTACAGACCTTCGAGATCATGGAGCTTCCGGTCAGGGATCGGCGGCTTGTGGATTACGCTGTGAAGCTCACACGCAAGCCGTCGGAGATGACCGAGAATGACATCAACGCTCTAAGGGATGCCGATTTCTCGGACAAGGAC
The DNA here is from genome assembly GCA_964387135.1 of uncultured Planctomycetota bacterium. Lineage (GTDB taxonomy): Bacteria > JAJVIF01 > JAJVIF01 > JAPKYR01 > JAPKYR01 > CAYLVL01. The sequence goes on along the minus strand of CAYLVL010000192.1, from coordinate 4,172 downwards.
ATCCTCAGGGCGACGATGATCGTGGGATACTTCAATTTCGTGAACCGGCTCGTGTTGGGTCTGGGAATCGAACACTCCAAAGAGGAGATCGAGGGCTACAAGTACTGATGCGAGACACCCACAGACTTCGGCACGGCAGAGAGACTGACCGCCCGGCACCGAGTCTGTGCGCGGCGTCCATTTTCTATGGTAATCATCTCTCGGCAGACCCATATCTGTGATATGGGTTGATTCCACATAGCCGGGAGGATTCCGCATCACGGGGCGAATCACGCCGCGATGTTGTACAATCCGCGCACCAAGTATCTCGACTGGAAGGTGCTCCCATGCCAAAGAAGAAGAGAAAACCAATCACCGCCGAGGACCTCTACCGTTTCGAACTGATCACAGATTTCAGGATATCCCCCGACGGGAAGAATGTGATCTACTCGCTTCAGAGAGTAGACAAGAAAACGGAGAAGAAATTCTCCAATCTCTGGCTCGTGCCGACATCGAGAGGAGCGCCTAAGCAGTTTACTCACGGCGATCATTCCGACACGAGCCCCAGATGGTCTCCCGACGGCAGTGAGATAGCGTTCATCTCGAACAGGGACGACGAAAGGCAGCCGCAGATTTATGTTATCCCCCTCAATGGCGGCGAGGCGAGGAAACTGACCGATCTGAAGGGCACCGTGCTGACCTTCCGGTGGGCGCCCGACGGTAAGAGCCTCGTGCTGATGTTCAGGAAAAAAGACAAGGAAGCGGTCGAAAGAGAGAAAGACGAGCAGAAAAAGAAACTCGGGGTGGTCGCGAGAGTCTACGAGCGCCCGTTCTACAAGCTCGACGGGATGGGCTTCAAGCCGAAGGAACGCATACACATCTGGATAGTGAACGCCCGCACCGGCAAGGCGAAGCAGCTTACCGACAGCGAGGTTTTCGATGAGGTGGATCCTGTGTTCTCGCCCGACGGGAAGCAGATACTGTTCTACTCGAACAGGTCGAAGGAACCCGACATCACGATCTACGAGGGCGAGTTCTACTTGATGCCTGCCGGAGGCGGAAGGCTGAAGAAGGTTCCCACTTACCATGGAGAGAAATTCCTGCCGTCGTTTTCCCCAGACGGCAAACGGGTTGCATTCTTCGGGAACGAAGGGGAAGGGCAATGGTGGAGAAATCTCAGGCTCTGGATTGCTCCGACCAAGGGTAAGGGCAAGGCGAAATGCCTGACTGACGATTACGATTTCACCGTTGGATGCGACACCATAAACGATGTCATCGGGGCGCTTGACACGATGCACCCGGTTTGGTCGAACGACGGGAAATCGATCTACTTCCAGGCATCGTGGCACGGCAACACCGTCCTGAAGAAGATCGACATCGACACGCTGGAGGTCGAGGATGTGGTGAGCGGCGATGGGGCTGTCGGCAACTTCTGCTTCGACGATAACCGGGAGAAGCTTTGCTACTACCATGCGGGAATGGAGAGCATCGGGCAGATCTTCGTGAAAGAATTGTCGAACCGCGAAGGCACTAAGGGCACAAAGAGGAAAAAGAAAGGGGACAGGCAGCTCACGAAGGTCAATGAAAATATCCTCGGCAGGATCGATCTCGGGGAAGTGGAGGAGTTCTGGTTCAAGGGGGCCGATGGTAACGATCTTCAGGGATGGATCATCAGGCCGCCGGGATTCAGCCCGAAGAGGAAGTACCCGTCGATCCTGGAAATCCACGGCGGACCGTGGGTGCAGTACGGCAACCTCTTCATGCACGAGTTCTTCTACCTCGCGTCGAAGGGCTACGTGGTGTGTTTCTGCAACCCGAGAGGCGGTCAGGGTTACGGGGAGGAGCACGCGAAGGCGATCGACAACTCGTGGGGCGACAGGGATTTCGCTGATTTGATGAAATTCGCCGACTTCATCGCGCGGAAGAGGTACATCGACAAGGACCGGATGGGCGTAACGGGCGGGAGCTACGGCGGCTACATGACCAACATGATCATCGGGCGCACCGATCGATTCAGGGCCGCCGTAACACAGAGGTCGGTAAGCAACTACATAAGCATGTGGGGCTCCAGCGACTACAACTGGACATTCCAGGAGGCCCTCGCAAACAAACCGCCCTGGGAGGATCTGGAGAACTACTGGAAGCAGTCACCGATGAAGTACATTGGCGGCGCGAAGACACCCACGATGGTCATACACAGCGAGATGGACCAGCGCTGCGAGATCGAGCAGGGCGAGCAGGTTTTCGTCGCGCTGAAAACACTCGGTGTCGATACCGAAATGGTTCGTTTCCCCGACGAGCCGCACGGTCTTTCGCGAGGCGGCAGGACTGATCGACGGATCGCGCGCCTCAACCACATGCTCAGATGGTTCGACAAGTACTTGAAAAGAAGGGCAAAGAAAAAGGGCGATTGAAAATCGCCCGTCCGGGCGACCGGGAGGTCGCCCCTCCGTAAAGGGGTCGCCCCTCCGTAAAGGGGTCGCGTTCCGTTCAGAAGGGCAGCTCGCAGCAGCGGAAGATCGATACGCCGTCGGTGTGAGCGACATGCACCTCGCCGTCGCCCTCGTCCACATCAAGTCGAAGCGGTGTACCCGAGATCGAAACACTGTCGCCGACCTGACCGATGTAATTCATGTCAGAGTCGTAGATTTTCACCACGGGCTGGCCGGTAGAGAGAACATCGAGAATGTAGACACGGCTGTCGGCATCGCAGGAGATGTCCTTCGGATCGTACACCTGGTTATCGCCGTCGCCCTGGGTCCCGGTCAGGTGAGTGCTGTCGTAAGTCAACTGATGAGTGGAGCCCTGACCGCTGTAGTTGATTCGCTCGACCGAGAAGTCGGGCGCGCCCTCCAGGAAATAGAACCAATGGGTGATATTCTCAGGAAGGTCCCTTGAGTTGTCGGTTCCCACCACGGCGGGCATGTTTATGAGTCCTGTTCCGGCACCAACGTTGTAGTAGCCCGTAAGATTGCCGCCATGGCTTCCGATGGATCTTCGCGTGCACAGCATGTAAGTACCGCAGTTCTGGAAATAGTAGTGCCTGTAATTCTCGTAGATCGCCATGACATCGATCATGTTGCCCGAGTAGCCACGTACATCGAAGGTGTTGCTGTCGCGCACGTATATGTACTGCCCCGGTCCGTTGGTGTTGCCCATCGTGCCTTCGCCGTACATCTGAGGATCAACGTGGTTCTGCGCCGCAATGCGATTGAGTACCCCGTTGGTGATCTTGTATTCACCTGACGAGTAATCCTCGTTGTAGATCCACAACTGACCGTCGACAAACTGCACGTACGGTTCTCCGGTCTCCTCGCAGATACCGAGGTCGGCGACATCGATTCCGTCCCTCAGGAGGATGTTCTTCAACGGATCGGGATCGATCGGGTAGTCGAGGAACTTGTACGATACAGGCTCACAGCCGTTGGTAACTCTCAACTCCCAGTCGCCCGGGTTCACGCCGCACAGGTCAAGAGCGCAGGTGATTGTCTCGGAGTCGTCAAGGACCACGCTTACAGCGCTGACCAGGATGTCATCCCCGTCCATGATGTCGACCGCGAGATTGGGGCCGTCCTGGAAATTTTCGCCCAGAACGGTGAAGTCCTCATAGTATTCACCGGATTGACCGGGGGACGGGATGGCCTCGTACACGCTGAAGTTGGAGCAGGGATTCTCCCCGACGGGAATGGTGAAGTAGAAGTAGCTGGCGAGCGGCACATCGGGCGCCGGAACGCCGTAGCCCTGATCGTAGGTGTCTCCCTCGATGCTCTCGACGGTGACGAAGAACTCGACGTCATCCGCCGACTGCGGCTCAACACCCTCGATCTCGAGTTCCGCAACGCTGCTGACTGCGGTTCCGGGCTGTATGTAGGGAGCGAAATCCTCTGGAGTGAAGGCCATGTAGCCCGTCGGGATCGCGCCGTTCGGCGATTCGATGATGATCTGCGAGAACTCGCCCAGGATGCCGTTTTCATTCTGAGATGCAGCCCAGTCGAAAAGCTCGGCGGTTATTCTGACGGTGCCGCCGCCGACTCCGCCTTCATAGTACAAATCGCTGCCGTTGTCCTGTATTTCCAGATGGAACGGCTCTCTTGCGTTTGCCGAGACCGGGAAATCATCCGGGATGTCTCTCGGAGGCTCCACATCCGGCACTTCCCAGCTCGCGATCACGGCATACTGGAACGTGAGATTCG
>CAYLVL010000191.1:5290-5729 GCA_964387135.1 uncultured Planctomycetota bacterium | reverse complement strand
TATAATGCTAGCGAGGAGGGAATACGAGTCTGGCAGCATAATGTGTCTGCCTATAGTATAGCTCTCAAGAAGATAATTAGCTCATACCAGAGCACGGGGTTCATGGATATGGCGGAGCGGCATGACGCTGTAAAAGAGCTGCCAGATAGATATGTGTTTTCAGTGCACCAGCTTCATAAGGGATTAACCAATCTTAAGGGTACCAAGAGGAAGCAGGCGGAGGACGCCTATAATGAATTGAGGATTTTGGCTAATCAAGGGCACCTTGCCCAGTTTGGACCAAGGCATGAATCCATCGAGCTGGCCAAACCAATTACGCAAGAATAGGAGGCAATATGAATAAGAAAATAATTATAATGCTATCGCTGGCAATAATAATTGCAATGTCAGCTACAGCTTTTCCTCTGCACATGGAGCAGGATAGCCCGGAGAACGCCAT